>CAYTGK010000198.1:0-1504 GCA_964437305.1 uncultured Muribaculaceae bacterium | reverse complement strand
AAGTTATTGATAAGATAGCTCCTACAATTGAAGCAACTTCGGAAATAACAATTTATCAAAATGAAAAGATTGATTTATTAAGTTATGCTAAAGTAACTGATAATTATGATAAAGATTTAAAAGTTGAGATTATAGGAAATTATGATTATAGTAAAATTGGGGAGTACAAATTACAGTTTTATGCTAAAGATTCAAGTCTTAATGAAGTTTATAAAGATTTTACTTTAAAAGTAATTGAAAAACCAAAAAAGACTCCTATTATAAAAAGAACTAGTAAAGGGTATGAAATAGAAAATAGAAATGGAGTAACTTATATTAAAGGAATATTGATTGCTAATAAATCTTATTCTTTACCAAAAAATTATGGTAAGGGTTTAACAAGTGAAACTAATACTGCATTTTTAAAAATGCAAGCAGATGCTAAAGCTAGTGGGTTAAATTTATGGATTGAAAGTGGCTTTCGTTCTTATCAGAATCAAGTTAGTGTTTATAATAAGTGGGTTAATAAAGATGGAAAGCAAGTTGCTGATACTTATTCAGCAAGACCAGGTTATTCAGAACATCAATCAGGACTTGCTATGGATATAAATTCTATAAATACATCATTTGAAAATACTGATGAATATAGATGGTTACAAGCTAATGCTTATAAATATGGTTTTATTATGAGATATCCTAAGAATAAACAAGAAATTACAGGTTATATCTATGAGCCATGGCATTATAGATATGTTGGGAGTCAATTAGCTAAAGAATTATATAATAATGGTAATTGGATAACCCTAGAAGAATATTTAGGAATTGATAGTAAATATCAATAAAGAAAATTAAAAGGAAGTGATTAAAATGTTAGATAATGATAAAATATTTGGATAGAGTTATATAATGCATATGATTTAGATATAGATAAGAAATATCAACTTATTAAGGAAAATACAACTTACTTAAATGATATAAATATTGAAGATGTTAAAGATATTAAATTTTCTATTTGGAAAGATATTATAATCTTATTAAATAATGGAATATTATTTAAAAATGGTGAAAAAATAAATGAAAATATTAAAAATATTATTTTTGTTGATGGTTTGAGTATTTTTTCACTTGATAGTAAGAATATTTTAAAGTGTATTACTCGTGAAGATACTGATACTGAGTTTATGAATTATAATAATTATCAATATAAAAAAATATTAGCAACACCACTTCATATTATTGCTTTAACGCATGACCATATAGTAAGATGTTATGGTTGTTTTGTAGATTTAGCTATTGATTATACTAAATATTTTGATGTTGAAGATATTGGCTATGTAAAAGAAAATGATGATGAGGTAGTTATTAAAAATGGGAAAGTTTATTCTTTATTTGGAAATTATGATTATTCTGATTATAAACCTAATGTTATACTACATGGTAATTGTGAAGATATAATGATTATTACTACAAATAATAATATTAAAATTATTCGTCGATGATTTTCCTTAAAATATAAGGGTTTACA
>CAYTGK010000197.1:0-1507 GCA_964437305.1 uncultured Muribaculaceae bacterium | reverse complement strand
AAAATGAAGTAAATAACTTAACAAATCGTGAGATTGGTTATATAATTGTTACAGGAGGAATAACCAATTTAGTTGGATTTCCTTATTTACTTGATAGAGAGTTTGGGTGTGATAAGGTAATCACGAATATGATAACTTTAGGAGTTAGAAGTAATATTTATTCTTCAACCTTAGGTTTTATCAAGTATTATGATGCAAAGATGAAGTTTCGAAATATAAAATATACAATGCTTAGTGATGAGCAAATAAAAATGCTAACATCAAAGAAGAAAGAAGTAAGTGCTGATAATAATCTTATTAATAATTTAAAGACTTACTCAGAGAGCAATTAAGGAGGAAAAATATGCTTAGTGGTTTAGAGATGGATCAATTAGCCAAGATAAAAGTTATTGGAGTAGGTGGCGGTGGTGGTAATGCAGTTAACCGAATGATTGAAACAGGAGTAAAAGGCGTTGAATTTATTGTAGCTAATACAGATTATCAAGTTTTATCAAAATCCAAAGCTGATGTAAAAATTCAACTTGGTAAACAATTAACAGAAGGACTTGGAGCTGGTGGAAAACCTGAAGTAGGTAGAGAATCGGCTGTTGAATCTAAAAAAGAAATTGAAGAAGCTTTAAAAGGAGCTGATATGATTTTCATTACCTGTGGAATGGGTGGTGGAACTGGTACAGGTGCTGCTGCTATTATTGCTGAGATAGCCCAAGGATTAGGTGCTTTAACGGTTGCAATTGTAACTAAACCATTTTCTTTTGAAGGTAAAAGAAGAATGGAAAATGCTTTAGCTGGAATTGACGACTTAAAGAAGCACGTTGATACATTGATTGTTATTCCAAATGATAGATTAAGAGAAATAATCGATAAATCAACACCACTTCTTGAAGCATTCAAGGAAGTTGATAATGTTTTACGGCGTGGAGTTCAATCTATTTCCGATTTAATTGCTGTAGTTGGACTTGTAAACCTAGACTTTGCTGATATTAAGGCAGTCATGGAAAACTCAGGAGATGCAATTATTGGAATTGGAATTGGTATGGGTGAAGATAGGGCAGTTGAAGCAGCTAAACAAGCTGTATCATCACCCCTTCTTGAAACTTCAATTACAGGTGCAACTGATGCCATTATTAATATTACAGGTGGTGTTAATTTAACGTTATTTGAAGCTGAACAAGCAGCTGAAGTAGTAAGGAATGCTTCTGATAATGATATAAATACTATCTTTGGAGCAGTTATTAATGAAAACTTAACTGATGAAGTAATAGTTACGGTTATTGCAACTGGTTTCAATAAACAAAAAAATCAAAAGCAAAACACGATTTACGATCAACAAGCAGGAAATAAGAATAAAGAAATTACAATTATGGATGATGATGATGACGACGATGATGATGAAGGAGAATCAGAATATGATTTTCCACCATTCTTAAAAAATAGAAATTTTTAAAAGAAAGGAGTACTCCTCAAATGGGAAAAACAAAAGCTTATAAATTTAATATAAAAGTTAACA
>CAYTGK010000196.1:0-1512 GCA_964437305.1 uncultured Muribaculaceae bacterium | reverse complement strand
GGTTAATTCTTGAATTTTTTAAATGGTTCATAATCTGGATAAATTGTAAAAGTAAGGAACTCTTTAGTAGTAGGATGAGGAAACTCTAGTTTATAAGCAAAAAGTCCTAAATTTTTATTATTATCAGTTCCATATTTAGAGTCTCCATATAAAGGATAACCACGACTTGCAAACTGTAATCTTATTTGATGATTTCGACCAGTTTTTAAGTTAATTTCAACAAGTGATAAATTCTCATTTTCTAAATAATCTAATCTTGTAAAATCAAGCTCTGCATATTTACCTTTATCTTTAGTTGAAATGATACTTTTAGTATCAACTTTTTCTAAATAATCAATATAGGTGTCGCTTTTGGGAACTTTACCATGGATAACTGCTAAATAATTTTTTTTAAATGTTTTATTCTTGATAGCTTCTTGTAATCTTTTAGCAGATTTACTAGTTCTAGCAAAGACCATTATTCCACTTGTTGGTTTATCTAATCGGTGAACTAAACCTAAATAAACATTACCAGGTTTATTATATTTATGCTTGATATAATCTTTTAAAATAGTTAACATATCAGGCTCATTTGTTATATCACTTTGACTTAAAATATCTTTGGGTTTTAAAGCAACTATTATGTGATTATCTTCATATAAAACTTTAATTTCTGGTTTCATATTCAATTACTCCTGTAATACCACATGGTAAGACGAGATTATTATTAGTAATAGGTAAACCTATTTCATAAGAAGATATCTTTACATTTTGTTTTTTATTGGTTAGTTTTAAAATATTCTCAATAATTTTAGGAGAAAGTCCAGAATAAGAATTAATCATAAAAAGAAGAGGGGAGTTAGATAAAAGTTCTTGACATAAATTAACTAAATTATATAAATCTTTTTCTAATTTAAAAATCTCTCCATTACTACCTTTTCCATAACTAGGAGGATCCATGATAATTACATCATATTTATTACCACGTCTAATTTCTCTTTTTACAAATTTTAAACAATCATCAACTAAAAATCTAATTGGCTTGTCTTCTAAATGATTTAATTTTACATTCTCTTTTGCCCAATCAATCATTCCTTTTGAAGCATCGACATGGACAACACTAGCTCCTTCTTTTAAAGCAGCAATACTCATAGCTCCAGTATAAGCAAATAAATTTAGAACTTTAACATCTCTTTTAGCATCTCTTATTTTTTCTCTTAAAAAATCCCAATTAACTGCTTGTTCTGGGAAAAGCCCAGTATGTTTAAAATTCATTTGTTTTAAATTAAACTTTAAATCATTGTAAGTTATCGTCCAGCTTGTTAAATTGCGTTTATTTTCCCAATGACCTCCACCTTTATTACTTCGGTAGTAAATAGCATCTAACTTTTTATTTGTTAAATTACCATTATCCCACATAACTAAAGGGTCTGGTCTTAAAAGATAAACATTTCCCCATCTTTCATATTTCATTCCTAAACTAGCATCAATTATTTCATAATCTTTAAATTTTGCTATCTTCATATTCATAAA
>CAYTGK010000195.1:0-1532 GCA_964437305.1 uncultured Muribaculaceae bacterium | reverse complement strand
TTTTTTTATCTCATGGACATGAATCAAATTATGGAGCTTTACCAGATATTTTAATGGATTTACCTGATTTACCAATTTATGGTTTGAAGTTTACTTTGGAAATGTTAAAGTTGCAATTAGCAGTTGATAAGGTTGATGCTAAAAATATAAGGGAAATCAAAAGCCATTCTAAATTGGAATTTGGAGATTGCAGTATTTTTCCAATTGAGGTAACTCATTCTATTCCCGATAGTACATTATATGTTTTAAATACACCCGATGGTGAGATTGTTTATACAGGTGATTTTATCTTTGATCCAACGATGATGAATCATTATGCTTGTGATATTGGGAGACTTGCTTATATTGGAAAACAAAACGTTTTATGTTTGATGAGTGAATCAATGTATGCAGAAAATGATGGCTTTACAAGTCCTAGACATCGTGTAGCATCTTTTATTAGAAGTGTGCTACATGATAATGAAAATCGAATTATTATGAGTGTCTTACCAGCCCATATCTATCGAATTCAAGAAATATTTGATGAAGTATCTAAAACAAACCGTAGGATTGTTATTATGGGAAAATTTCTTCAAGATGTAATATATAAATCTTTAGAATTAAAATATTTAACGATTAATAAAACGAAAATAGGTGATTTAACCAGTTTAAATGAAAAAGGAACGATTGTTTTAATTAGTGATTTTAAAGATAAACCTTATGCTAATTTAGAAAGAATTTTAAGAGAAACTGATAAGTTTGTTAAATTAAAAGAAACTGATACTATTTTTATAACAGAGCCTATGTATATGGGAGTTGAAAAACGAATGGTTATGCTTATGGATGAATTTGCAAGACGAAATATTAATGTAATTGCTTTAAACAAAGATCATTTGTTGTTTCATCCTTCCAAAGAAGACTTGATGATGATGATTAATATGATGCATCCTAAATATTATTTTCCAGTTAAAGGAAATTATAAGGATCAAGTTGAAAATGGAAATCTTGCTTTAAAACTAGGAATTAACAAGGATAATATTTTATTAAAACAAAATGGTGATGTAGTAACATTTATTGATGGACAATTAGTAGTAAATGAAACAAAAATTAAAGTAGATGAAGTTTTAATTGATGGTAAAAGTCAAAATGATATTGGAGAATTGGTTTTAAAAGATCGAGAAATGTTAGCTGAAGCTGGAATTGTTTTAGTAACTGCTACTCTTGATAAAAAAACAAAAGAAATTTTAGCTGGACCAGAGATTTTAACAAGGGGGTTTATCTTTGTTAAAGATAATTTAGATATTTTAAAAGAGGGTACTGTTATATCGGAACGAATTATTAAAAATAATATAAATAGTAATTACGTTGATTATAATAATATCAAACAGGAAATACGAAGTACTTTAGGTAAATATTTTTATGAAGAAACTGAGTGTAAACCAATGATAATTACAATAGTTGGAGAAGTTTAATGATAACTTATAAATTCGTTATAAGAATAATTCAAAGTTAATAAAATTAAGAGGCTGTAATGAAATAATTTCTTTTAATTA
>CAYTGK010000194.1:0-1541 GCA_964437305.1 uncultured Muribaculaceae bacterium | reverse complement strand
TTTATGTAAAATTATAAAAAAAGGGGTTTTCTTTGAAATGATTTTATGGTACAATTAAGATGTCTAGATAATTTGATACATTGTAAGTATAAATCCTACAGAAAACAGAATACGGGAATCCCGAGCAATAGCTGGTGTTGAATGCTGATGGGTGAGTTCATCAGAATCCTAAAGGCTAGTACGGATACCCACCTCGCGAAAAGCGGGTTTAATTCCACAATGGTCGGTTCTCTGGATATTTTAATTTAAATTAAAGTGTAAAGTAGAAAATAGATTAATTTGACAAAGTTTGTCGAATCTATTTTTTTTAATTTATTTCTATTATATAGTGATTATGGTGATAGAAATGGAAAGGATAGAAGTAAAAGATTTAGTACTTGAAAATAAAAATCTAATTTATAGTATCGCCAGAAAATTTCAAGGTGATATTGAAGATTTATTTCAAGTTGGCTGTATTGGGCTCTTGAAAGCCTATGATAATTATAAAGAGGATGTTGGGGTAAAATTCACAACTTATGCGTATAAGTATATTTTAGGGGAAATTTATCAATATGTCCTCCGAAATAAAAATATTAAATTAACTCCAGAAATGGTAAAACTTAATAGTGCCATTTTAGAAGCCGATGAGTTTTTAACTCAAAAGTTTAAACGAAAACCTAGTTATTCAGAGATTGCTGATTTTCTAGAAATACCAATTTATAAATTAAGTGAAGTTTTAAATACGATGGAAGTTTTAAGCTTAGATGATGAAAGAAATGATAATTGTCTTTATGACTGTGTAGGGAAAGAAGATGTAAATAATATTGATTTAATTATGCTAAAAGATGCTATTAGCAAATTAGATACTGATGAGCGAGATTTAATTTTAAAAAGGTATTTCTATAATATGACTCAGAGTGAAATTGCCAAAGAAAATGGAGTTAATCAAGTTAAAGTAAGCCGAGAGGAGGGGAAAGTTTTAAGTAAACTTCGAAGTTATATGTAGTTGATATAAATTGGCGTTATAAAGTGGTTTGAATTTTTAAATTTGAAATAAAAGAACTTTAAAAATAGTGTTTTGAAAAGTTGAAAAAGGAAAAGAGAAAAATTAGTCTTTAAAAAAAATTTTTCTCTTTTCTTATACCAAAAAATGTATTATGAATACACAAAAAATGAAACAATTTGGTAAAATGAAATTGTCTATACCTTTAAAATTACGATTTGTAATTAATTTACATATCAAAATGTAAATTTACAAAACTTGACATTTATTAAGACTTGTATTATGATGACAGTGTTTTCAAGTTTTTGGCTTGAAACAGGGAGGTTATATGGAAAGAAAAAAAATTAGTATACTTATCTTTGTATTCTTTATAGGACTTATTTGTTCATTGAATATAAAGGAAGTAAAAGCAACAGCATTAAGGTTAGAACATCCAACAAATATTTATTATAGTAGATATGGAAATGGAGGACCTTATGTATCAAATCCTTATACAGAGTATTATTTGGATAATCATATTGGCTATTGTATTGAACCTGGAAAGGAAATTTATTCTTAT
>CAYTGK010000193.1:0-1564 GCA_964437305.1 uncultured Muribaculaceae bacterium | reverse complement strand
TTTAAGTTTCGGTATTTTTTTTAAAATAAAAAATAGTTATGCACAAAATTATTACATTTTCATTAAAATAGAGAAAAACCAGCATTATTTTGGTATAATTAAGTTGACAAAAAAAATAATTACACTAAACAAAATTAATGGAGGTTTTTCTTATGAATAATTTTACCATAAATAATTATGAAATGAAAAGAGATATTATAAATTTTTCTAAAAAAATTTCAAAAGGTTGTAGTAAACCAGAAAGTAAATTTGTAATGGATATGATTTATGGAATTTCCAAATCAAAAGATATTCTTTTATCAAGCATTGCTAGTGCATTAGATGAAAAGACAAAGAAAGCTTATACCATTGATAGATTATCGGATAATTTGTCAAAAGATTTATCAACAACAATAGATGAAAATTATTGTAAATTAGCCATAAATACTTTAGGAGAAAATCCAGTATTTATTGTAGATGATAGTGATGTAATAAAACCACTAGGAAATAAATTTGAAGATTTAGGAATAGTAAGAGATGGGTCAAGTGTAAAAAAATCATATGAGAAAGGGTACCATATAACAGAAATAGTAGGATTAACAAAAAATATGAAGCAACCAATAAGTCTTTTTTCAGAAATACATTCGTCAACTCAAAAAGATTATATATCAGCGAATGAAAAAACATTAAAAGGGATAGAAAAAATAGTAAGAATATTAAATGAAAGAAAAGAGAGAGGAATCTTTGTAAATGATAGAGGATATGATAATAATTTAATATTTAATTATTATCAGAAAAAAAATCAGTATTATATAATAAGGCTAAAAGAAAATAGAAAAATAAAATGCCATCATAAATGGTATAACATAAAAACAATAAGAGACAGCAAAAAAGGGAAAGTAAAAATGAAAGTAATATTTCAAGGAGAAGAAAGAGAATGTTATGTAAGTGTGCTAAAAGTCCAAATTACAGCGAAAGAGCAATGGATAAATTTAATATTAGTATATGGACTTAGTGAAACACCGATGATGTTAGGAAGCAACATACCAATAAAAAGTAAAAATGATTTAATAAAAGTAACAAGGAACTATTTAGATAGGTGGACAATAGAGGAATATTTCAAATTTAAGAAGCAAGAATATAAATTTGAAAATTTTAGAGTAAGAACAATAAAATCAATAAATAATTTAAATAAGCTGCTAACATATACAATAGGGTTAATAGCAATATTAAGTGAGCAAAAAGGAAGAAGAAATTTTATAGATAAAATAATAGAAGAATCAAAATCATTAAGAAATAAGGTATATTTATGGTTTTATCAAATAGCAAGAGGGATATATAATATATTAGCAAAAGTACGAACAGGAATAAGAGAATGGCAAGAAATAAGAAAAATTCCAAAATATGATGGGCAATTATCTCTGCTGTAAAATTTAACTCTACATAATAAAAATCACCTATTTATTATAGGTTTATTAAATGATGGTAAAAAAAGTATAATTGACAAAAATACAAATATTAATACTTATATTACATCAATTATACTTTATTTTATAAATTATTTTGCAAAAAACCGAAACTTAAA
>CAYTGK010000192.1:0-1568 GCA_964437305.1 uncultured Muribaculaceae bacterium | reverse complement strand
AGAAATTGAAATTAAAAATTTAGAAGATGCAAAGAGTATTTTAGAAAAATTAAGTCAGGAATTTAAGATAGAAAGTATTGATTCTAAAAATAAAAATCGAATAAGTAAATTTCCTTTTACGACATCAACTTTACAACAGGAAGCATCTAATAAACTAAATTTTAATGCTAAAAAAACGATGAGTATTGCTCAAAAAATGTATGAAGGTATTGATATTGGAACTGAGACAGTTGGTTTAATTACATATATGCGTACAGATTCAATTCGTTTAAGTGAAGAATTTGTGGGAAGTACTTTTCATTATATTGAAGATAATTATGGAAAAAATTATATTGGTTATGTTAAAAAGAGTAAGAAAACGGAAAATGTTCAAGATGCTCATGAAGGTATCCGTCCTACAAGTATTATGAGAACACCAGAAAGTTTAAAGAAATTTTTAACGGCTGATGAATATAAGTTATACAATTTAATTTATAAAAGAACTTTAGCTTCTTTAATGGCTGATGCCAAGACTTTAGCAACGACGATTATTCTTGATAATAATGATTATAAATTTAAGTCAACTGGTTCTGTTATTACATTTGATGGTTATTTAAAGGTTTATTCAGAGTTTGAAGATACTAAAGATACTGTATTACCAAACTTAACAAATAAATTGAATACTTTAATTGAAAGTCAAGATATTATTTATGAACAACATTTTACAAAACCAAAACCAAGATATACTGAAGCTAAACTTATTCATGAAATGGAAGAATTAGGTATTGGTCGTCCTTCAACCTATGCAACAATTATGTCTAATATTAGAGATAGAGGGTATGTTAATGTTGAAGATAAAAAGTTTGTTCCAACGGAAGTTGGTATTCAAGTAACAGATAGATTGCAAGAGTATTTTAGTAATATTATAAATGTGAAATATACGGCTAATATGGAAGCTGATTTGGATGAAATTGCCAATGGTAAGATTAATAATCTTGATGTTTTAACTAAGTTTTATGAAGTATTTGATGAAACTTTACAAAAAGCTTTTAAAGGAATGGAAAAAGAAAAACCAGAAGAAACAGGAGAGATATGTCCTGAATGTGGGAGTCCATTAGTTATTAGAAAAGGACGTTATGGGGAGTTTGTTGCTTGTAGTAATTATCCAAATTGTAAGTACATAAAAAAAGAAGAACATGAAGTTCTTGAAATTATCGATTGTCCTAATTGTTCAGGAAAAATTGTTGAAAAACATAGTAAAAAAGGAAAAGTGTTCTATGGTTGCAATAATTATCCAAAATGTAAAACAGCTTATTGGGATAAACCAATTGGTGAAAAGTGTCCTGAATGTGGGGAAATGCTAGTTGAGAAAAAGGGTGGCATTAAATGCTCGGCTTGTAATTATCAAAAATAAAAATAACTGATTTGATTCAGTTTTTTTATAGATAAATAAGTCCACATATAAATGCTGCTATCATTATTAATAATAAAGTAAAAACTATTACCTTAACTGCTTTCTTTTTCATAAACACCTCGACTATAATTATACTCATTTTCTTTCTTAATTTCAAGAGGTAGTAAGCTTTCTT
>CAYTGK010000191.1:0-1594 GCA_964437305.1 uncultured Muribaculaceae bacterium | reverse complement strand
CAAGATTGATTAAACCAACTAAATAAATTATATATGATAATAAATTATTTATCAAGTATATATTTACAAAAAAAATGTCATAAGACAGTTTTTTCGTAATAAGTTATTGATAAAATTTCTTTAAATGTGTATAATATTAGTGTTAATACAAAGGAGATTTTGCCGATGGAAATTGAAAGAAATTATTATTTAAATAAATTAATATCAAAAAAGGAAAACAAACTTATAAAAATTGTTACAGGTATTAGAAGAAGCGGAAAATCATATTTATTAGATCCTATATATAAAAATTATCTTTTAGATAATGGTGTTGATGAAAATCATATTATTAAATTAGAGTTAGATTCTATTGAAAATGAAGAATATACAAATCCTAAAAAACTTTATGAATACATTATGAGTAAAGTAAAAGATAATAATATGTATTATATTATCTTAGATGAAGTACAAAAAGTAAATAATTTTGAAAGTGTATTAAATAGTTTTTTAAGGAAAAATAATTTGGACGTATATGTAACAGGCAGTAATTCAAAATTTTTATCATCAGATATCATTACTGAATTTAGAGGACGTGGAGATGAAATAAAAGTATATCCTTTAAGTTTTTCTGAATTTATGTCTACTTATGATGGTGATGAAATAAAGGGATTAGATGAATATATAAATTTTGGTGGATTACCTTTTGTTGCTACTTTAAAAACAATAGAAGAAAAAATTGATTATTTAAATTTTCAAAAAAATAATGTGTATATTAATGATGTAATTGAAAGAAATGATATAAGAAATGATGAAGAATTAAAAATATTGATTGAAATAATATCATCAAGCATAGGATCACTTACTAATCCAACTAAGTTATATAATACATTTATTAGTAAAGGTAATAAAAACATTACTGATAAAACAATTTCATCATATTTAAAATATTTAGAAGAAGCATATTTAATAGAAAAGGCAAAAAAATTTGATGTAAAAGGTAAAAAATATATTGAAACACCCTCTAAATATTATTTTGTAGATATTGGTATTCGAAATAGTTTAATAAATTTTAGACAAATAGAAAAAAATCATATTATGGAAAATATAATTTATAATGAATTACGAAGAAGAAACTTTAATGTAGATATTGGCATTATAAAAAAAAGAAGTAACTTAAATAATGGAAAAAAGGATTATAAGCAATTAGAAATAGATTTTGTTGTTAATAAAGGAAGCGATAAATATTATATTCAATCTGCTTATAGTATTGAAGATAATGAGAAAAAAGAACAAGAGTTACAATCTCTTCTAAATGTGGGAGATAATTTCAAAAAAATAGTTATTGTATATGATCATTTTATAAAATGGCAGGATGACAATGGAATTATATATATGAGTATTTATGATTTCTTATTGAATGAAAACAGTTTAAAGGAGGCATAAAACTTGAAAAATTAGGATTTTTCAGAACAATTGGGAATAGATATTAGCATATAATTTTTGTCCGAATTGTCATATAATGTCATTTAAATTCACAGGACAAATTCATAAATTAATCATACATTTCTTTTGGCTCATCAAATTTTTGTTTAATCATAGGAAGAAAGAATTGATT
>CAYTGK010000190.1:0-1669 GCA_964437305.1 uncultured Muribaculaceae bacterium | reverse complement strand
AAGAAGATAAATTAGAACAAACAACGGAATTTAATACAGATGATTGGAATTGGTTGGATGATGAAGAAGAATATATTGAAAATTGAAGAATATTTAGATGAATTATTTGAAAATCCTAAATGTGAACTTAATTATTGTAAAGATTATGAATTATTAATTGCAGTTATGTTATCGGCTCAAACAACTGATAAGGGTGTTAATAAAGTAACAGAGATATTATTTAAAAAATATGATACTTTAGAAAAATTAAGTCAAGCTAAGATTGAAGATATTAAAGAAATTATTAAACCAATTGGTAATTATAATAAGAAATCGGAAAATGTTTTAGCAATTGCTAATAGTCTTGTTAAAGATTTTGCTGGTAATGTTCCAAAAAGTCATATTGAACTTGAAAGTATGAAAGGAGTAGGGAGAAAGACAGCCAATGTTGTCTTAGGGGAATTGTTTGATATTCCATCTCTTGCTGTTGATACGCACGTTATGCGAGTTGCTAATCGTTTAAATTTAGTTAAATCGAAAGATCCAATTGTAATTGAAGAAAAATTAAAAACATTATTTCCAAAAGAACATTGGAATAAATTACATAAACAATTAGTATTATTTGGACGTTATAAATGTAAAGCTATTAAACCAATTTGTGAAGATTGTAAATTTCAAGACTTTTGTTGTAAAGAATATGAAAAGAAAAGTTAATTCTAAAAAATGATTGACATATATTAAAGAAAATGTTATATTAATAGCACATAAGAAATTATGTTATGCAGGAATGCATATAATATATTGTTACTCGGTAGCAATAAAAAGCTGGCGATTCCGGCCATAACAGGAACTGAAAAAAGCGGCGATTCCGGCCATAACAGGAACTGAAAAAAGCGGCGATTCCGGCCATAACAGGAACTGAAAAAAGAAACTAGAGAGCCTACTCTAGTTTTATAGTATTGGATGGTGTTTATATGACAAATGATTTAAAATTAGTAAAAATTGATTATAAATATTGTAATTATTTAAGACAATTTGATAATAAAGTTCCTTTGAATTATGGAAAAAAGGAAACACGTCCATTTGTCGGAGTCTTATTTATAGTTAATAATTTTGAATATTTTGCTCCTTTGTCTAGTCCCAAACCTAAACATTTAAAAATGGAAAGTAAACTTGATTTTTTTAAAATTGATAATGGAAAATTAGGTGCCATTAATTTTAATAATATGATACCTGTTACTGATAGAAATATTATTAATTTAGATTTAGATAAAGTTTATGAAGATAATGATAGTAATAGATATCAAAAGTTATTAAAAAGCCAATTATTTTGGTTAAATCGTCATAGAAAATCCTTATATTATAGAGCCAATACTTTATATAATAATTATATAAGTAATAAACTTCCAAAAAACATAAAAAAAAGATGTATTGACTTTAAACTATTAGAAGAAAAATGTTTAGAATATAATAATTTAGTTACTATACAATAAATTTGCAACTTTATTAAAATATATTGACATATATTAGAGAAAATGTTATATTAATAGCACATAAGAAATTATGTTATGCAGAAATGCATATAATATATTGTTACTTGGTAACAATAAAAAAAGCGAGTGAAGCCAGCTCTATAAATGGCAGCTAAAAAAGTGAGTGAAGCCAGCTCTATAAATGGCAGCTAAAAAAG
>CAYTGK010000189.1:0-1730 GCA_964437305.1 uncultured Muribaculaceae bacterium | reverse complement strand
GAAGATAATGGTAAAGGTATTAAATTTAATGTTTATGTCTATAATATTCAAGAAGGAATAGAAATAAATTATCAAACTGGAGAAAGCAAATTAAAAGAAAATTAAAAAAAATTAAAAAAAGTGTTGACATTTGTCGTAAGGTATGGTAAATTATAATTGCTTAGTAAGAATAACAAGATGTTTAAGTTAATTGCTTTATGACTTTAATATTTATTCAGTCGAATATTTATTATAAGTAATGGACTCAATATTTATTCTTGTAGAATTTATATTTTTGTCTCATAGTTTGATTGATTTCAAACTTTATATAGTCTTGATTGACTATTTAGAATAATTAATTTTATTCTTTATTTACCTTTTGGTAATGTGTGTTATTTATTAACACTCTAAAGTGATTACTTAGATTGAAGGTTATTTGGTAAGAAAAATTATAGAAAATATAATCTTTATCGCCACTAAGTAGGACAATTGTTTTGAGAGGAGAAACTCAAAGATAAGTAGTTGTAGTAAATACTGATAATATTTATTAATATGTTTATATTATTAAAAATAATATAAATTGATACAACTTTTCTAAACTCGAAATGAATAGTTTTATCAGAACTATTTATTTTTTTATATATTTTTAAAATTTATATAAATATAAGATTAGTTTAAATAAAAATTTCATTGACTTTTTTATACCTTAAAAACATATATTTAAATGGTGGTATATGTTTTTAAAAATAATTAATTTAATTAAAGAAATGTTCTTTTTTACAGGTAGTTATTCCAATAATTTATTTCCAGACCCTTTAACCAAAGAAGAAGAAGAACAATGTTTAATTGATATGGAAAAAGGTTCAACTGATGCTAGAAGTAAACTTATTGAACATAATTTAAGGTTAGTTGCTCATATTGTTAAAAAATTTGAACATGATGCCTCATTTCAAGATGATTTAATATCAATTGGAACTATTGGTCTTATTAAAGGAATAGATACTTATTCAAGAAATAAAAATGTTAGACTAACAACTTATTGTGCTAGATGTATACAAAATGAAATATTAATGTATTATCGAAGTAATAATAAATATAGTAAAAATATTTCAATTAATGAAGGAATTGGCTTTGATAAAGATGGTAATGAAATAACTATAGTTGATATTTTAAAAAGTGATAAGCCAGATTTTGCACTTGATTTATATGAAAAAGAAAACATAAAATTATTAAGTGAATATGTTAAAGTATTAACTAAACGAGAAAAAGAAATAATTGCTTATAGATATGGTTTAAATAATCAAGATGAATTAACTCAAAAAGAAATAGCGAAAAAATTGCATATTTCAAGAAGTTATGTTTCACGAATTGAAAAAAGGGCATTAACGAAAATGTTAAGAGAATTTATAATTAATAAAAAAGATTAGTATATTTTTATTGAAAATAAGTATATTAATAACAGGTGATAAAATGTTTGAAGATGTTATTGATAGTGATTCTTATATGAAGTGTGATATTTATGAGGAAAATGACAAATATCATATTGAAATAGATTTACCAGGTTTTAAAAAAGAGCATTTAAATATAGAATTTAATCATGGATATTTAACAGTGCTTGCTAGTAAAAAGAATGAAGATGTTGAAAACAATAAAAATTATATAAAAAGAGAAAGAACTTATGGAGTTTATAAACGTGATTTTTATGTTGGAAATGTTGATTATAGTAAAATAAATGCTAAATATAAAGATGG
>CAYTGK010000188.1:0-1743 GCA_964437305.1 uncultured Muribaculaceae bacterium | reverse complement strand
CAAAGCAGTAATTAGTTCATTGGTTCTTTCTCTTGAAGAAAGAACCAATGACAAAAAAATAGACAAAATCAAGAAAAGATTGTGAAAGGAAAATACTTATTAATATGAATGTTGTTAAAATAAGGAAGAGTGGTACTTTTTATTCGGTCTTTGATGATGATTGTTATATATTATATTTTCTTTTAAAATATCAAATAAATAATAATAAAGTTGGTTTTCCTAAATCAGCACTTAATAAAGTAATAAATATATTAGAGGATAACAAAATTAATTATGAAGTAGTAGGAGAAGATAATAAGAATAATTTTCGGAACTTAAATAAGTATCAAAAGTATGTAGAATTGGGTAAAGAGAAGTATAATGAAGATAGTCATTATAAAGATTTAGTAGAAAGAATAAAAAATATAAGTCCAGAGAAATTGGATAGAATATTAAAAACAATTGAGAGTATATTAGATGAATAAAGATAATAATAAGTTTTTACTACCAAAATATATAAAAGATTTTATAATGACATTAGATGATTATTTAATAAATTATCCAAGAAAATATTATGAGTTAAGGAATAGATTAGTAAATGATAGTTATAATCTATTAGAACTTGTTTATACTGCTAATTATATGGATATTAAGGAAAGAAAACCAATTCAAATTGAAGCAATGATGAGAGTAAATTTAATAGATTTTTATTTAGAACATAGTTTTAAATATAAAATAATAAGTGAGAAACAGTCAGCTAGATTAAGTAAGAAATTATTGGATATTAATAAGATGTTATATAAATGGATAAAAAATGAAGAATGTAAAGATTAAAGATATATTGAATATCTATGATTTAGAGATTAGAAAGAATTGTCGGAATAAGAATAAGGTATATATATTTGAAAGAAATAAAATGCAAAATATTGTAGATATTTATAATTGTTTAATTAGTAATACGTATTATCCAAAGAAATATAATATTTTTATAATAAGAGAGCCAAAATATCGAATAGTAATGTCTTTAAGAATAAAAGATAAAGTAATAAATCATTATTTAGCAAGATATGTGTTAATTCCTAAACTTGATAAGTATTTAGATATGAGAATAGTTGCTACAAGAACAGGGTATGGTACAGATTATGGAATTAAGTTAGTTAAGAAGTATTTGGAAAAGAATAAGAGATATGGGAATTTTTATATATTAAAGATAGATATAAGTAAGTATTTTTATAATATAGACCATGAGGTATTAAAGAGTTTACTTATTGATAAATTAGATAGTGAAGAATATGAATTAATAAGTAGAATAATAGATAGTACAAATAGTAGTTATATTAATGAAGATATAGATAAAAAAGTAAAGGAATTAATTAAAAAAAGAATATATGATGAAGATAAGTTAAGAGATTTACCGAGATATAAGAGGGGTAAAGGGTTAAGTTTAGGGGCAATGACAAGTCAGTTTTTATCAATATTTTATTTATATAAATTAGACCATTATATAGTGAATGATTTAAAATTAAAGTATATGGTACATTATATGGATGATATAGTGGTAATACATCATGATAGAAAATATTTATATGAATGTTTAGAGAAAATAGAAAAGATATTAAATAGAGAATATAAATTAGAAATAAATAAAAAGAAAACAAAGATAGTATCGAGCAAAGAGGGGTTTAGTTTTCTTGGGTATCGTTTTTTAATTAGAAATGATAAAACTGTAATGAAGATAAAGAAAGATACATTAAAGAAGATAAA
>CAYTGK010000187.1:0-1751 GCA_964437305.1 uncultured Muribaculaceae bacterium | reverse complement strand
TTATTTAAAACAATTTCAAAACATTTAGCATTAGTTTGATTATTTTCAATTAAAACAAATTTTTGTTCTTCTAATTTATCAGTTATATCTTTTTCACGTTCATTAAGATAATTGGTATATTTTTCTTGACGTAATTTTTCTTTTTTCTTATTACTATTTTTTTGCCAAAATCTAGTTATTAATGGGACAATGAATGAAGATAAAAGGGTTATTAAGGTAACAATCAAAGTTGGCAATATTTCTTTTACTGTAGCACCTTGATCTAGTCTTGAAACAGCCGTATATAAACTCATACTACTAGTAGCTGCCATCGTCATTGAAGAAGCTAAAGTTAAAAAGAAAGGAGTTGACTCTGGATCTTGATTTTCTGGTGGGGAATCAATATGAAATTTTTCTTCTACAATATTTCTCTTAAATCTCGGTGTCCTAAAGAAATAATCTTCTTCATCATAAATATCTAATTCTTCTTCAATTTCACTTTTAGGAGAAACTGTTCCAAGTCCAATTGGTTTAAATTTACTACCATTAATACTAACAGTATTAAAAGGATTATTTATAATCATATAATTACCAAGAACAACAATTCGAAGACCTAAAATAAAGATTACATCACCATTATAAAGTCTTTCTTTTTTAACACTTTTATTATTTAAATAAACTAAATAAGTATCACTTAAAACTTCTATATACCATGCATTATCATAATAAATACGAACATTATAACTAATTAAATAACCATTTCGATAATTAATATCTGAATTATTAGGTCCAATAGTAATAGAGGCATCTTGAACATTATATAAAGTTGTTTTATCAAACGTTGGTAAACAATATAAAATATACTTATAATCACTTTTACGATATAATATTTCACATGAAAAATAATCTGTTAAATTAATACTTCCAACTGGTGTATTATTAACAATAATAGCTGTATCCATCGTATTAGTAAGTAGCCATTTACCATTTTTTTCTTTAATAGTAATTAAATCAATTTGATTTCCATTATCATCTACATCAACAACTTGGAAATCTCCATATATTGTATTTGGTAATGTGGTTGTTATTATTCGTTCTTTCTTTAAAATTAGTATTTTCATAACATCCCTCTATTCTCCTAATGTAAAGTATAACAAAAAAAAAGAAATATGGCAATTAGTTTTCTAAATATTTACAAAAAAATAAGTATTACTTTTACATAATACTTATTAAGCAACTTTTTGTAAGCCCTTTTCTAGAATTTCTCGCATTGTATCTAAATATGAGCCTAGATTCTTTAAAGAAGATTCAGCCAAGTCCAATTGCATATCTCTCTTTTCTTCATAAGCACTGGCTTGACTTAGAAGAGAATTAGCTTCCTCCGAGTTATCTGCTTGTCCTCTAAGTTTTTTTGCTTCAGCGTCGGCTTCTTCAGCACAATTAATATAATTTTCAATTCCCCTTTCACAAGTCGAATATTGATTTTGAATTTTATTAAATTCCTGTGTATATTCATCAAATACTTCTCTAGACTTTTCAACTACAGTATTCTTATAACTTTGAATTTGATGATTACCATCTTGAACTGCATTATATAAAGATTCTAGTTTAGATAAAGTTTTAGTATATTTATCAGGACAATCACTATTATATAATTTATATAAATCAGGCATAAAATCACGTATATAATTATTTATATCCGTTTCGAAATAATCTATTAATTTAAAATCTTGTTCATATAATTTGGAGCTAGTCCATTCTAACGCATTTTG
>CAYTGK010000186.1:0-1783 GCA_964437305.1 uncultured Muribaculaceae bacterium | reverse complement strand
CATTGGTAGCGAGAGGGGGGATCGAACCCTCGACCTATCGGGTATGAACCGATTGCTCTAGCCAGCTGAGCTACCTCGCCATAAAAATATATAAATGATAATACCATAATTTACTATATTTAGCAAGTTATTATTAATATTTTTTACAAAAAAAATTCAAATATGTGTAAAATAGAAAAAAAATTTGAAAAATAATGAATATAAAATATATATTTTTAATCAAAATATGATATAATATAATATGTGGTGTTAGAGAGATGGAAAAACTTACTTTTGAGAATATAGCAGCTCCAATTATTAACACAGATAAATATCAATCTTTAAAAAATGATTATCATCATGGATTAACAAGATATATTCATTCAGTAAAGGTTGCCAAAGTAACATATTTAGTAACAAAATTTTTAAGACTTGATTATGTATCTGCAACAAGAGGAGCTTTGTTACATGATTATTTTAATAATAAAGAATATCTTGATATAAAAGCATCAGATAAACCAAAGATTCATCCGTTTTTAGCTTTAAATAATGCTAAACGTGAACACAAATTAAATATGATTGAGCAAAATATAATTATTAGTCATATGTATCCAATTGGTAAGATTGAGCCTATTTATCCTGAAAGTTGGATTGTAAGCAGTGTTGATAAATTGGTAGCTATAGATGAATTTTTATTATGTAAATTTAAAGACGAATTAATTTTACTTGCTATTTTTGCTGTTAATTTTTTAAAATTTAAATGTGATTTCGTTTAATTACATTTATTTTTTTTACACTTTATCTTGAAAAATATTTTTAATCATGTATAATTATATTATAAGGTAGGTGTTAAAGTGATATATACAAGTATAGATTTAGGTAGCAATTTAATTAAAATTGTTGTTGCTTTGAAAAGTAATAATAAATTTTATGTTTTAGCATCTACAAATGTTAAAAGTAAAGGTATAAAAAAAGGTTATATTAAAGATAGAGAATTAGTAACTGAAAGTTTAAAAGAAGCAATTAATAATATTAATAAAGATTTAGGTATTGAAATTAAAGAAGTTTTACTTAATTTTCCTTTACAAGATGCTAATTCTTCCATTGAAACGGCAGAAATTAATGTTAATGGTGTTGTAACTGGTAATCATATTAAAGAAGTAATTAGTAAATCCGTTCGGGAAAATGTTGCTAGTAATTTAGAAGTTGTCTATTTAGAGCCGATTATATTTGAATTAGATTCTGGTATTCAAGTAGTTGATCCTAAAGGTAAGAATACAGAAAAGCTTGAAGTACGATGTGCAGTTGCAACAGTTGAAAAAGAAATTTTATATCCTTATTTAGAAATTCTTCAAGGAGTTGGACTTGAGGTTATTGATGTTAATTATTCAATTGTTGGAGATTATTTTGAAAGTAAAAATCACGATACTGATATGAAACTAGGTGTTTTAGTTAATATTGGTTATGGTAAAACTGAAATAGCAGTATTTAATAAAGGAATATTACTTCGAGGAACTACACTTTTAATGGGAAGTAGTAAAATTGATAAGGATATAAGTTATGTTTATAAAATTGAAAGAAAATATGCTAATTCTTTAAAAGAAAATTTTGCTGTTGCAAGTAGTAAATATGCTGACCTTAATGATATTTCGGAAGTTGTTAATTTAAGTGGTGAAGAAATAAAAATAAATCAATTAGAATTAAGTCAAGTTGTGGAAGCTAGGCTTATGGAAATAATAAAAAATGTAAAAAATGAAGTAAATAACTTAACAAATCGTGAGATTGGTTATATAATTGTTACAGG
>CAYTGK010000185.1:0-1799 GCA_964437305.1 uncultured Muribaculaceae bacterium | reverse complement strand
GTCATTTTTTGATTTTTCATCAAATCCTCCTATCTTGAATCTAGAAAATATTAAATTAAGAAAAAAAGGTCCCTAATAAATAGGTAACCTTTGAAAATTTCTTAAATTAAATTGAAATAAGAAATGAAAAAGAACAATTACCATTTTGAAAATGGTATTTGAAAATTTTTTATGAATTTTAATTATTTTCAAATCTTTATTCATTTTCTACACCCTCCTTATAAGGATAATATATTTTTTATAATTTTGCAAGTGTTTTTAAGCTTTTTTTAATTATTTACACCATGTCTTATCATTGGAGTTGACATTGTGATAGTTGCAAACTTAAAGCCATTATCTTTAGCATACTTGATTATATCTCTTAAGGCATCTCTTGTTTGAGGTTTAACATCATGCATTAATATTACATTAATATTTGAACTAGATAGTCCTCTTATAACATTATTATAAACAGCTGATGCTGAATTAGCACCACCAGCATCCTTACTATCAATATTCCAATCAAAATAATGATACCCTTGATTAATTACTTCTTTCGTTAGAATTGACATTATTCCTTTACAATACTTTCTACTAATAGTATTACTACTTCCACCTGGAAATCTAATTATTTTAACATCTTGTCCTGTTATTCTTAATACTCTATCATGAACATTTTTCAAATCATTAAAATAGGCATCTACTGAAGCATAAACTTTAGCATAATCATGAGTTGCCGTATGAAGTGCTACTGTATGTCCCTCATCTACTTCCCTTTTAATTAGGTAATCTGGTCCATTACAAGTTACAAAGAATGTTGCTTTCACTCCTTCTTCTTTTAAAATATCTAATATTTTATTGGTAGTACCTACACTTGGTCCATCATCAAACGTTAAATAAATCGTTCCACCTCGAGGTCTAGCTACAACTTTAACTACCCTTTTAACTATTTCACCATTTCCACTAGCATCTGTTACTTCGTAAATAACTTCATAAGTCCCAACTTTATTCATATTAACATTATTGGTAATTTTAACTTTACTTGAAATATCAAGATCACAGTTATCAGTTACTTTATACCCTGGCTCAACATATTTTGCATTTAAATAAACTATTTGACTAGTTCCACCAATTAATTCTATCTTTGGCTTTTCAATATCCTGAAATTTTAAAGTTCTCTCAATTATCCCCTTATTTCCTTCTTTATCTTGAACTGTATAAATAACTTTCTCTCCTTCAACAGTCCTACTAACTTTTTCTGTTATATCACCATCAACATTATCAAAAGCTGTATATCCTTCTTCTTCATAAATTTTCCCTGGACAAACAAAAACTTCTTTATTACCTTTAAGTTCAATAATAGGAGCTTCAATATCTTTAACAATTATAACTCTAATTTTTTTCTTTTTATAAATCCCTTGATTTAATATATATTTAATTTTATAAGTTCCAGCATGATGAACATCAATTTTTCCCTCAATTTTAACATTTTTAGAAATATTTTTCCCCTGATAAGTAGCTGTTACTCCTGGTTCTTTATAAACACCATCAATATTAATAACTATACTTGATTTTCCTTTAAGTTCTAATTTAGGAGCTGATGCAGCAAGTAATAAAATACTGTCTGTAATTAATAAAAAGAAACATATACTAAGTATTAAAACTTTTTTCTTTAAATTAGACTTCTCTCTCATACTACCTTACTCCTATTTAGACTAGCTTAATTATACTTCTTTTATATTTTTTTGTCTATGCTTTTAAAAATATTTTAATATTAAAAAAGAAGAAATCTCATTTTCTAAACTTCTTCTTTAATTATA
>CAYTGK010000184.1:0-1808 GCA_964437305.1 uncultured Muribaculaceae bacterium | reverse complement strand
CATCAAAAGCAGGTAATGGAAGTAAATTCATAATACCAACATTAATACTTAAAAGTGCAGTTAAACTCAAGATACTATAAAAACCTGCTGCTCTCGTTTCGTCAACGGCACTGAAAATGCCAACTGGACCTGATAATTGATCCAACCCAACCCCACCAATAATTAATTCTTTTATAGTTATAAAGACTTGCCTTGCAATTGAATAAAACTTCATAAATGCATAATTAATTGATTTTCCAAAGCCTCTTTTTAAAGTATTGTTAAATTGAATACCAAAACTGTATCCAGCTTCTTCCATAGCTTTACCACTTAAAGGTGTTACTTTATATTCATATTCTTTATTATGTCTTAAAATAGTAAACTTAGTCTCTTTCTCACCAGCAATTGTTAAATATAATTGCACATCATCAAGAGTTTTTGTCTTTTTACCATTTATTTTTAATATTTTATCATTAGCTTGAAGTCCAGCTTCAGCAACAGGTGAACCATCTATTACAACTGGAATATTTGTTGATAATGTAGGACTACCATAAATAAAAGCTGTTACAAGTAAAATCAAAATTGCTAAAATAAAGTTATTACCAGCTCCAAAGAACATTACTAAAAATCTTTGCCAAACTGGTTTTCCTTGGAGAAGATTTTCTTTTTTTACATTTTTATCTTCTTCTCCACCTTCACCAGCAAGGGAACAAAAGCCTCCAATTGGAATAGCTCTTATAGAATAGATAGTTTCACTAACCTTTTTCTTTTCTTTAATCTTTTTCTCACGTCTTTTTTTACTACTCCAAATAACTGGACCCATTCCAATTGCAAATTCATAAACATGAATTTTAAATATCTTTGCAAATATAAAATGACCAAATTCATGTACTAATACAATAATTCCTAAAATAAATACAAAATAAATAATTGATATAATCATAAAACTATCCTCCTAAAATAAACTTGCAATAACTATATATGTTAAACTTATAAAAATAATACTATCAAATCTATCCAAAATACCACCATGACCTGGAATTAAATTACTAAAATCTTTTATTTTCTCATGCCTTTTAATACTTGAAAATACCAAATCGCCAAGCTGTCCAACAACACTTAGGAACAACGTTAACAAAATAAGAAGAAAAACATTTTGATATTCCTTAATCACTAAAATATAAAAAACACTAGCAAATAACGTTCCAAATAAACTTCCACCAATAGCTCCTTCTATAGTTTTATTAGGAGATATTGAAGGAGCTAATTTATGTTTACCCATTAACATTCCTATAAATAGAGCAAATGTATCTGTTGCTATAGAAATAATCAATAAATAAAGTAAAATATATAAACCACTTTCTCTAATTCTAATTATATTTCCAAATGCTATTCCTAAAAAAATAGTTATTCCTATAAGATAAAATGCATCTTGATAATTATATTTCTTTTGATCGTTTACAAAGACTAATGCACTTAAAAATATAAGTGATATCATAATAAACAATCGAAAATCAAAATTAGAAAAAATATTTAAAACATTATGATTTAAATAAGCATAAATAATTAAGATTGCTGTTAATATATATGTTATAATTTTAGGAACAATTGACATTTTTGGTTTTAATTTTAAAAGTTCATAGACACTCATTAAGCCAAGAATTAAAGCTAAAATTGCAAACGGTAATTTACCAATTATTACTAAAGGAACTAATATAACAATCATAATAATCGCACTTATAATTCGTTTTTTCATCTTGCCTCCAATCATATCACTAAATAAATTATATCACCAAATCAAAAAATAGCAAGTAAAAACATCAATTTCA
>CAYTGK010000183.1:0-1812 GCA_964437305.1 uncultured Muribaculaceae bacterium | reverse complement strand
ATAAAGCAATACCTATAATTAAAATAGCAACTCTAAACCAAATTAAGTCTGTATAGCTAGTACCTAAATTAGAAACATAAGCACCTGTTATAGCTTTTCCAAATAAAGAGCCAACAAAACCAACAGCAATTGAGCCAATTAAAGTCATAGCAACAGTAATTCTATCATGTCCCATCAAAAGAATGACAGAAGCCAAAAGTGGTAAAAGAAAGATTAATTCATAACTTAATCCACAAAATGCTACAATTGTTGCTAAAATCGTTATAACTGTTGCATAAAATATGATTTCCTTTCCTTTAAATAATTTTGCAATTTTATCACAAATTTTACGATAAGCACCAGTTTTTTCAAATACTCCATAGAATGCTCCAACTGCTAAAGCAAAAATAAGAACATGAGAGAAATAAATTGGCATTAAAATAATCGGATTACCTAAAATATCAAATATTCCAGCTGGATATCTAACGTCTGTCATAAGACTACCTTGAAAATAAGTAATAGGTAAAAGCCACGTTAATAAAACTGTAATCAATATTGCAATTAATAGTACTTTTAATGTGTTATTTTTTTTCATTTTTACCTCCCATTACCATTATATAATATTTTTTTCTAGAAAATCAACTTATTTAACATTATTTTCACATAAAAATATAAAAAATAATATGAATTTATTAAAATTTTGGTTATAATAATATTAGAAAAGGATGTAAATTATGAATAATAAAGTTGTTTTAATTGGTTGTGGAAATGTTGGCTCTAGTTATGCCTATGCAATTATTAATCAAAGGACAAAAGTAAGTGAATTAGTTATTATTGATACAAATGTAGAAAAAGCAACAGGCGATGTTATGGACTTAAATCATTCTCTAGCTTTTGCACCATCAAAATTAAAAATTAGAGTAGGAAATTATCATGACTGTCTAAATGCCAGTATTGTTTGTATTACTGCTGGTCTTAATCAAAAAAAAGGGGAAACTCGTCTTGATTTAATCAGTAAAAATAAAGAAATTATTAAAGATATTACCTATAAAGTTATGGAAAATGGATTTAATGGTGTTTTCTTAATTGCTACTAACCCTCTTGATATTATGACTAGCTTAGTCTATAAATATGCTAAAGAAAAAAATTCTAATTTTAAAGTTAATCAAGTTGTTGGCTCTGGAACATCTTTAGATACCTCTAGACTACGTTATTTAATTGGAGACAAACTAAAAATTAATCCTAACAATGTCCATGCTTATGTAATTGGGGAACATGGAGATAGTGAATTTGTTCCTTGGAGCAATGCAACAATTGGTTTAAACCCTATTAGTAATTATTTAAGTAAAGAAGAACTTGATAAAATCTATATTGATGTAAGAGATTCAGCTTATCATATCATTGAACGAAAAGGATTTACAAACTTTGGAATTGGAGTATGTTTAGTTAAGATAACAAATGCTATTTTAGGTGATGAAAATACTATTATTACCGTTTCATGCTATGATAAAAATTATGATATTTTTATAAGTGAACCTGCAATTATCAATAAAGATGGAGTTAGAGAAAAAATTAGTCTAAATTTAAATGAAGATGAAAAAAATCTCTTTTTAAAATCAATTAATATTTTAAAAAGAGAACTTGAAATTAAATAATTAATTTTAACTATCTATAATTAATTTAATATCTTTTTTAGAAATTCTCCTGTATAACTACTTTTTATTTTAGCAACTTCTTCTGGAGTACCTTTAGCAATAACAGTACCTCCACCTTCTCCTCCATCTGGTCCTAAATCAATTATATAATCAGCTGATTTAATAACATCAAGATTAT
>CAYTGK010000182.1:0-1825 GCA_964437305.1 uncultured Muribaculaceae bacterium | reverse complement strand
TTACATCAATTTGACCATTAAAAAACACTAATTGTGGTGTTTTTTCTTTTTATGATTGTAACCTACGCTATTTCTTTATATAATAAATGTTAGAAAGTGAAGATGAAAATATGTGTACTGCAATAACTTATAAAACTAAAGACCATTATTTTGGTCGCAATTTTGATTTAGAGTATTCTTATCATGAAAGTGTAACGATTACTCCAAGAAATTATCCTTTTGCTTTTCGGCAAAAGAAAACCAGTGAACAACATTATGCCCTAATTGGAATGGCTTTTGTAGTTGATGATTATCCTTTGTATTATGATGCCATGAATGAAAAAGGCCTAGCCATGGCCGGACTTAATTTCCCGGGCAATGCTCATTACTTTGATCCAGATGATACAAAAGATAATATTGCTTCTTTTGAATTTATTCCTTGGGTTTTAACTCAATGTGAAACTATTAAAGAGGTAAGAGAATTATTAAAAAATATTAATATTACCAATGTTAATTTTAGTGATAAATTACCCGCTTCTCCGCTTCATTGGATTATTGCTGATAAAGAGGAATCTATTACTGTTGAAAGTGTTAAAGACGGCTTAAAAGTATATGATAATCCCGTCGGAGTACTTACGAATAACCCAACTTTTGATATTCAATTATTTGGTTTAAATAATTATCAAAACTTATCTATTGAACCAGCTTGCAATAATTTCTCTAAAGATTTACCTTTAGAAACTTATAGTAGAGGAATGGGTGCTATAGGACTTCCAGGAGATTTATCTAGTGCTTCCCGGTTTGTAAAAGCCACATTTACCAAAATGAATTCCTTATCTAAGGATGATGAAAGTTCTAGTATTAGTCAATTTTTCCATATTCTTACTTCAGTAGAACAACAACGTGGTTGTGTCCATATGGGTGAAGATAAATATGAAATAACTATCTATAGTTCTTGTTGTAATCAAGATACTGGCATTTATTACTATACAACTTATGAAAATAGTCAAATTACCGGTGTAGATATGTATCATGAAGATTTAGAAAGTAACAAACTTATTAGTTATCCTTTAATCGAAGGTCAACAAATATTAATGCAAAATGCCTAGAGGTATCTTTCATGAATAAAAATGATTTAAAAAATAAAATTAATGAACTATTAGGAGCCTTAAAAGATTTAGGGAGGACACTTTGACTTAGAAACTAAAAATAATCGTCTTAAAGAGTTAGAAACTAAAACGCACGAAAGTGATTTTTGGCAAGATGAAAATGCTACTCAAATAAATCAAGAACTTGCTGCTTTAAAAAAAGAACTCGATAGCTATTATCAACTAGAAAGAGATTTAACTGACAACTTAGAATTAATTGATTTAGTTGAAGAACCAGAACTAGATGCTATCAACGAAGAAATAAGTAATTTAACTACCACTTTAAAAGATTTAGAATTTAGTACGTTATTAAATCAAGAGTATGATAAGTTAAATTGTTATTTAGAAATTCATCCGGGAGCAGGAGGTACAGAATCTTGTGACTGGGCGAATATGCTAGCTCGAATGTACCAAAGATTCTTTCAAAAGATGAACTATCAATTTCAAATCATTGAACAACAACCAGGTGAAGAAGCCGGTATTAAAAGTATTACTTTTTATGTTAAAGGTTACTGTGCTTATGGCTACTTAAAATGTGAAAAGGGTATTCATCGGTTAGTTCGTATTTCGCCCTTTGATGCTAATAAAAGACGTCATACTTCTTTTGCTTCTGTCCAAGTTACTCCCGAGTATAACCAAAATATTAAAATCGACATCAAAGAAAGTGATTTAAAAATAGATGTGTATCATTCAAGTGG
>CAYTGK010000181.1:0-1888 GCA_964437305.1 uncultured Muribaculaceae bacterium | reverse complement strand
GGACTTTGTTCTAAAACTTTTTCTCCACTTCCTGAATATTCCACATTATAATAAAATAAATCTTTAACTGCTTCTTTTCTAGTTTTTCCAACTGTATCTGGTAACGTATAATAAATTTCATCATCCCAATATCTTACTTTTTCAATAGCTCCTGTTTGACGTTTAATATCAAGAGCATCAATAATATCGAGTAAAATTCTTCTGGCAACGGGAGCTGTTGTATAACTTGATAAAAGAGCTGTATTTTTAGGATTATCAATTGCTACATAAAGAACAGCTTTAGGGTCATTACTTGGAACAACTGCCATGAAACTCATGATATAGTTATTATCAAGATAGACTCCATTTTTAACTTTTTGAGCAGTTCCTGTTTTTCCTCCTACACGATATCCATCAATATAAGCATAACGTCCTCCACCTCTAGCAACAACACTTTCAAGAGCATATTTCATCGTTTCACTAGTTTCTTTACTAATTGTTTTACGAACTAAAGTTTTTTCATTACTTAAAATAACACTATTAGTAGTAGGCTCATTAATACTTTTAACAACATAAGGTTTATATAAATTACCTCCATTAACAACACTACTAACTGCCGTTACTTGTTGAATTGGAGTTACACTTATTCCTTGACCAAATGCTGATGTTACTAACTCTAACTCCCCTACTTTATCAAGAGGAAACATAATTCCTTCTGATTCTCCATTTAAATCAATTCCTGTTTTCTCTCCAAAACCAAATAAATCAAAATAAGAAAATAATCTTTCTTTTCCTAATAATTGTCCAAGTTTTACAAATCCAGGATTACAAGAATTTTCTAAAACTTGTAAAAATGTTTGATCTCCATGACCTCCAGATTTCCAACAACCAATCCGACTTCCATTAATATGAACACTTCCTGAATCATAAAAATGATCATTATAAATATCAATTACTTGTTCTTCAACAGCACTGCTCATCGTGATTATTTTGAAGGTTGATCCTGGTTCATAAGTCATCCAAATTGGTAAGTTTCGATTTAAAACTTCAGTTGTATACATTTTATAGTTATTAGGATTAAAAGTAGGACGACTTGCCATTGCTAAAATTTCACCAGTATTAGGATCAGTTACAACTGCTAAAGAATCATCAGGTTTTAAAGTACTTTCAACGTTATTTAATTCTCTTTCAATAGCTAATTGAATATTAATATCAATTGTTAAAGTTATATTCATGCCACTTGCAGGTTCTAAATAAATCTCTGATAAGTTAATTTTATTTCCTTTGGCATCACTGAAATATTTAATAGCTCCATTTTCACCTTGTAAATAAGAATCATAAATAAGTTCTATTCCCCCTAAGCCTTGATTATCAATTCCAACATAACCTAAGACATGGGATAAAGTCTCTCCATACGGATAATAACGTTTACTTTCTTTAACTAAATATACTCCATCAAATTCATGACTTTCAATTTCATCAGCAATTTCATAACTTAATCTTCTTCCCTCAGGATGAACTCTTTCAATGGAAGTTTTCTTATAAACATGCTTAGCCATTTCATCTTCAGATACTTTTAAAATTTCAGCTAAAACTTTAGTAACTTCCTCTTTATTTTTTATTTGATTAGGAACAAGAACTAAACTAGTAGTTGTTATATTATCAGCTAATATTACTCCATTTCTATCTAATATTAATCCCCGATTAGCTTCAATTGGTAAATCTCTACTCCAAAGATCCATTGCTAAACTTGATAACTTCTTATAATCAACCATTTCAATATAAACAATTTTTAAAAAGATTACTGCAAAAAAACTAATAAAAAAAATTAAAACTAATTTAATTCTACTATCTATCTTTCGATTAAACATATATTACCCACCATTTAAATATATGTTTTTTAGTAATT
>CAYTGK010000180.1:0-1890 GCA_964437305.1 uncultured Muribaculaceae bacterium | reverse complement strand
TTGATGAAAAATTTATTTGATATACAATTAACAAACTACTTTTTTACTTAAATCAACCGTGAATAGTAACAAATAATAACAAAATTATATAAAACCTATTTAACAAAAATTAAAAATATATTATTAAGATTATAATTATTCTTTCTTTATTGGAGTAAAAGTTATAGATATCTACGACACTCGCTCTATTTGACAGCAACTTAAGGAGTAATAGGTGTTCGTGAGTTTTTATTTTACATTACAATATAGTATTTAATATTATGGACTATTTTTAAGAAAAATTAGAAATTAATCATTTATTATTATACATTATGTCAATATCAACATCACCATTTATACCATTTATCCTGCCGTTATTACAAAGTTGCCAAATCATATGTTCACCTGCATAATCAGTTTTTTTAGTATAATGTGCAAGCCAAACAGGATAATTTTTTTTATTTATCCAAATTGTTTCTAAATAAAATTTACTACTATAAAGCATTCCTTTGTAACCATTATCTTCAATTTTTTCAATGAAAGCATCAGCAATTTCGTTAATATCATGAAAACTAATTTTAAATGAATTCCAACTTGACCAGCTTTCCCAATCAAAAACAATTGGTAAATCAAGTTTTTCTTTATTTAAAGTTTTAAGGACGAAGTCAGCTTGATTAATGGCTTCCTCTTTTGAGGTTGCAATACTATATAAGTATACTCCAACTTTAAGACCTGCTTCTTTAGCTTTTTTTATATTTTTTTCATAATAACTATCTACTGTAACTTCATTATCGCTTGATTGAACTCCAAGTCGCATCATTACAAAACTTGCTCCTGCTTCTTTAACCTTTTTAAAATCAATATCTTCTTGCCATCTTGAAACATCAATTCCTACTTCTGTATTTTCATTTTTATAAAGATTATAAATATCTTTAAAATAAGTTTTTGTTTTCGAAGTAGTTGTATTATTATTTAACTTATCAACAACATTTAAAGTTACATCAACATTTGTTTCATTATTACTACTATCACTTAAAGTATAAAGAAGTTTATAAGAGCCAATCTTACTTAAATCATAATTACCACTTATTTTACAATTAACATCACCTGAATAATTATCTCCATAAGTAATTAAATCACAGATATCTTTATCATAGTTAACTTCTATTGTTTTAGATGTACCACTAAAGACTAGGGGAGGAGTTGAATCAATAACTTTAATACTATCTTTATGAAGATATTTTTTCTTATCATAAGTATAATAAATTACAATTTCTTTATCACCTAAACTATTTGTATCAATTACATAATCATCATTTGTAACTTCAATATCTTTATTTTTAACCTCAAGAATATCTTTTAAAGCTAAATCTTTATATACTTCGACTTGATGAGTATTAATAGCAACAAAATCATTTGTTGTATCTTCATATATCTTTTCTTTCCTGACACATCCAACTAGAAGTAAGCATAATAAAATTAACTTAATATATTTCATAAAATCATCACCATTTATTAATTATTAATTACTATTTAAGAATATCACATTTTAACTTTGAAAATCAACTAAATTTAAATAAATAGATATAAAAATTGTTTATTTGAAAAATAACAAATACTTAGTTTAAAAATTTTGATAAAAATGATGGATAATTAACATAAAAAGTATATTGTTCATGACTATATCTTAAATAATAAAATTTTTTAGATGACAATTGTTATTTTCTACGTGATAGAAGAAAATTATCTAAATATATTTGAAATAAAGTAATTATGGATAATAAAAAAACGTGAATATCTTGTATTATCACGTTTTAACTGTATTTCCAAGTTCGATAGCTCGAACAGAAACGTCATTGGTGCGGGTAACAGGAATTGAACCTGCACTCCGAAGAACTAGTTCCTAAGACT
>CAYTGK010000179.1:0-1956 GCA_964437305.1 uncultured Muribaculaceae bacterium | reverse complement strand
TCTGATTCATATTCTGATTCATATTTTTCTAGATCATTTAGCTTTTTTTTTGATAATTTTTTAAACATTTATTTCACTCCTAACATTATATTTACTTATCCAATATTATATCATTATCTATATATTTTGTATATAAACTTTAAAGTTATTAACAATTTACTATTTCTCTAATTCATCAAAATACACATTATTTTATTTATAGTTTCTTATGTTGTATGTTATAATTATATGTATGGAGGCACATATGCAATTAAAAATATATATAGATTTAAAAAATGACAATCTAACATTGCCACTTAATTATAATCATATCTTACAAGGAATTATTTATAATTCCTTAGCAAATGATTTAAATTATCAAAAAACACTACATAATAAAGGATTGACTGAAAAAGATAATTATAAGTTATTTACATTTAGTTCTCTTTGTGGTAATCATTCTATTCACAATAAAAATATAACTTTTTATGATAAGGTATTCTTAGAAATTAGAAGTGTTGATGGTTATTTTATACTCCTTCTCTACGAACATTTAAAGTCAAATGGAATAACCTTTGGTAAAAAAACTTTTTCTACTAATTTACATATTGAAAATAAAATTATACGTGAAAATAGTATTACTATAAAAATGAATTCCCCTATTTGCATCACTAAAAAAGATGAAAATAATAACAATATTTATTTATCACCAAGAGATAATTCTTTTGAAGAAGCAATCAATAATAATTTTATTAGAAAATATTTTTCTTATTATAATGTTGTACCAGATTCTGATATTAAAATAACTAACATAAATCTTTCATATAAAGATAAAATAGTTACAACTCTAAAAAAAGTATATATTACTGCTTGGAAAGGCGAATATATTTTGACTGGTTCTCCAGTTTATCTTACCTTTTTATATAACTGTGGAATTGGTTCCAAAAATTCTCAGGGTTTTGGACTTTTTGACATAATATCAGAATAAAAAGTTTGGTTTATTTCAATATTTTTTATAGTTCTTTTTCAATGAATTATATAAATCTCTAGTTATTTTTATTAAATCTATATATGAATAATATATAGAACTTTTTGCATATTCAAAATAATTAAAAGAATCTTCAAATTTTGGATAATTCTTTTCTACTAGCAAAGCTAAATAACTTTCTTCATATTTCTCTATTTTTACATTTTTATAATTAAGCATTTCAATATATAAATCTTTTAGTTTTTTTCTTTCACTATTATATAGATCCTCTAAAGTTTGATTTTCTTCTAAAGTTATATCTTCATAATAATTATCATAATTTTTATATCTTTCCTCATCTTCAGCAAAAAAATCATATGTATCTTTTATAATCCACAAATGTTCTACATCATCAGCCATTATTTTCCAACGATCATCTTTCTCTGTATCTTTATATATACAATTATAAACTAATATTTGATATAATGGTTCCCACATACTATAATAATCATGATAGCATAAATCAACTTCTTTTATCAATTCTTCTATTGTACTTTTTTTATTATACTTTCTATTTTTAAAATCTAACATCTTATAAAAGATTTCTATAAGTTCTTTCTTATATTTAGTTTCTAACTTTGTAAAACCTTCTTTAGCTATCATTTTTTTGATTTCTTTATAATTTTTTAATTCTTTTACTAAGTCATTATATACTCCTAGTGTAGCATCAAGAGAATAAATATTTAACTTATCATATCCAGTATCTATATCATCATCTTCATCTTCTTCTATATCTTCAGTATTCTTATTATTTATATAATGCTCTAGCCTATTACATAATGAATATGCTGATGAAAAACATACACTATTATAATATATTTCTTCTGAAGCATGATAAAAATCATTATTTTGAATTTTTATGTTTTTTTGTTTACAAATTTCTTTAATTAATTTTTTAGTATTATTATTTAAAATCTTATATTGTTTTTCTTCATCCATTTTAGAAAAAT
>CAYTGK010000178.1:0-1970 GCA_964437305.1 uncultured Muribaculaceae bacterium | reverse complement strand
ATGAGCAATAGCTTTACAATCTTCTTTATTACTTTTTCTAATGTTCCATTTCATTTTCTCTTTCCTCCTCTATCTTATCTTCATTTTACTATGCTTTTATTTTATTTGCAATACTACTACTTACTTTTTTTGACCAAAATGGGCTTTTAAAGTCATTTTTACTTTCTTGTAAATTTATTAATTCTTTATATATTTATAATAATTATCCATAAAACTATCAATTTTTTGTTTATCACATTCTCCAATTATACATTTGTTATTTTCAAGGGAATATGTAAAAATTTCTTTTATTTCATCTTTTTTTATAAATTGTTCTAAATATTTCAACTCTTTAAAGATAAAACTATATTCAAATATATAAGTTATATCATTATTATAGATATAATATTCTAATATTTTTGTAGTTGTTGAATATTTTGTCTGATACTTGCCATTGTTTTCTTTTAAAATATACAAGTTTTCTTCTTTATTATAAGAAAAATTTTCCTTAACATATTTTTCTATTTTTAAAATATCATCTTCTTTACTTACATTATTGTTTAATTTATCTACTGAATTAATTTTATTTACTTTTGTAAAAAGAGAAAAACTATTAACCATATCTCTTTGAAATTTTAGTTTAATTACATCATTTTTATCAGCATATTGTATTTTTAAATACGTAGATTTTACAATTTCATTTTTATCTTTAAAGGAAAAGTATCCATCATTATTATAAATTGATATTAAAGTATCATTATCTTTTTCAGAATTAAAAATAATTATTTTCTTTCCACTTTTATCTTTATAATATAATTCATAATAATCATAATCTCTTTTTCCATTAATTTCCCCCAACTTTAAATAACTTTTATTCTTTGAAAAGATTACTATTCCATCAATAGTAGAAAAGTTTTCATTTTCACCTGCAATTTTATATACATACAAACTATTATAAGTATTAATGAAATAATATACTAAAAATATAATTACTAAACTAGCAAGAATTACAACAAAAGTTTTGATTGTTTTTCTGGATTTTTCATTATCAGAAATTAATTTTATAGATACATTATCAACTTCATCTTTGGTATCTTTTGTTCTTCTTTGACAAGCTAAGATTTCATTTATACTTATATTAAAAATTTCTCCTAACTTCAGTAATACTTCAGTATTTGGAATATTAACTCCATTTTCCCACTTTGAAACACTGTGTCTGGTACTAACTAATTGTTCTGCTAATTGTTCTTGAGTCATTCCTTTTTCTTTTCTCAAACTAGCTATAAATTTACCAATTTTTTTCCCAATCCATTATATTACCACCTTTTTTTATCAAAATTAGTATAAACTTCTTTTTATCAAACGTAAATATATATTAAAATTTTAGCAATGAAAAGAGAATTACGTATTATATAATTCTTCTTTATTAACTAATTATTAAAAGTTATATTTCAATATCATCTTTATCATAGTCTTTGTTTTTATCATTTGTTTTATTCCAATTGTAATCATCTTGAATACTATCAATAGTTTCATCACTAAATACTCCGTGTTCATATAAATCTTTTGAAAATTTCCAATAATCTTCACGTTCTTTATCTTTTCCAAACATCTTATGCTTAATAAAGTTTACTAATCTACTAAATAAATTTTTAAAATAATCAACCGTCTGTTTCAAACTGTTATTTTCTTTCTTTAAATCTTTTATTTCATTATCTTTATTATCTATACTTTTAGATAGAGTATTAACTTTAAGAGATAATGCCTCATTATTTTCAGTCAGTATTTTAATCTTTTCTCTATTTTCTTGTAATTCAGTATCAACATTGTTTAAGGTTACTGCTAACTTTTCAGTTTTCTTAAAATCTTGAATACAGTTATAAAAATATTATCAATGCTTTCGTTCGCTTTATTTTTTTTTAAAATCAAAACCGTTATTTATAACGAAAAAATCGAACCTATTAAAGTTCGACTAAATATCTTTTGGAGCG
>CAYTGK010000177.1:0-1989 GCA_964437305.1 uncultured Muribaculaceae bacterium | reverse complement strand
TTTTTTATTTATATCTTTACTATTCTTTTATTAACTTTTATCTTGACATTTAACAATATTCTATTTCCAAATTAATTATTTGATATCTTTATTATAGCATTAAACTATTTTATCAAATAAAGTATAAATATATTGAACACTATTTTCCAAAAAGAAATAATATTTAACATAAAAAAATAAAAATATCAATAAAATAAAAAATGGAATCAAAAAGTAAGGTAAAATTAGACTTAAAAAGATAAATAGAATAGTAAATATTGCATAAAATAACGTAACTAAAAGATGAATTAATCTTTCATGTTGAAAATTATGAATTTTTAAATTAATTAATTCTATTTCTTTGGCTGTAAACTTATGATTATTATTAATTTTATCTTCTAAATCTTTTTTAAATTCATTAATATATTTCTTCATTATATCACCTTCTAAAGGTTAACATTTTAAAAAAAATATGTCAACAATTTTTTAAAATATTCGCATATAAATTATGTAAAAATAATAATGTTAAAATAGACAAAATAAAATTTTTCTAAAAAAGCCAAAAAAAGTAACAGTTAAAAAATTACAAATATTAAATATATTTTAATATAAAATAAATTTTAAAACTCGGGACTACTTTTTTATCCCGAGTTTATTGTTTTTTTTATTTTGCTTTTCTTTTTCCTGATGATTCTTCTTTTTCATCGGGAATACAAATATTTAAAATAATACCAACGATAGCTGCTAAACTCATACCAGATATTGTAATTGATAAGTCTCCACTTACAATAGCAATAGTAGCACCTCCTAATCCTAGAACTAACATTGATGATGCAACAATTACATTCTTAGCTTTTTCAAAGTCAACTTGATTTTTTATTAAAACTTTAAGTCCATTAACAGCAATAAAACCATAAAGAAGTAAAGATACTCCTCCTAAAACAGCATTAGGAATAGTTGATATTAAAGCTGTAAATTTACCTAAAAAGCCAATGATGATTGCAATAATAGCAGCAAGACCTATTACCCAAACAGAGGCTACTTTAGTTAAGCCAACAACAGACGTATTTTCGCCATAAGTTGTATTGGCAGGTCCACCTAAAGCTCCAGCTACAAAAGTTGCAATCCCATCACCAAGTAAAGTTTTATCTAAACCTGGATCTTTAAGTAAATCTTTACCAATTATATTACTTAAAGAAGTATGGTCTCCAATATGTTCACACATGGTAACTAAAGCGATAGGGGCAATTGTTAAAATTGCTTCAAAAGTTGGTTTATAAGAAACAAAGGGAATTAAGAAATGTGGCATACTAAAGAAAGCTGCATCAGCAATAGGCTTAAAATCAACCATTCCTAATAAAACTGCAACAATATAACCTGAAATAATACCAACTAAAAATGGTATAACTTTTAAGAAACCTTTACACATCGTCATTACAATTGCTGTTACTAAAAATGAAACTAAAGCTACTACGATAACTTTCCAATCAAATGGTGTTCCACTTGCAAGTCCAATTTGACTTATTGCATTAGGAGCAAGTCCTAAACCTATTATCATTATCATAGGTCCAATTACAACAGGTGGTAATAATTTAGAAAGCCAGTTAGTTCCGACAAACCTAATAATAATAGCTACTAGAATATAGATTAACCCAACAACCATAATTCCAGTCATGGCTCCTCCAATTCCCCCTTTTAAAAATGCTGCTACAATTGGAGTAATAAACGCAAAGGAACTTCCTAAATATACTGGTGATTTACCTTTCGTACATAAAATGTAAATAAGTGTTCCAATACCTGATGTAACAAGAGCGACGGGAATTGTTAAAACTTCTTCCCCAGCAGCAGTATTTACTAAAATTGGAACAAGTATTGTTGCTCCAAACATAGCAAACACGTGTTGAAATGCTAAAACTATCCATTTAGCAAGTGGTGGTTTCTCATTGATGTCAATTGTCATTTTTTGATTTTTCATCAAATCCTCCTATCTTGAATCTAGAAAATATTAAA
>CAYTGK010000176.1:0-1990 GCA_964437305.1 uncultured Muribaculaceae bacterium | reverse complement strand
TTGATGGAACTAAACTTGAAGATACAACACCAAAATTTAAAGCAATTCCTGAAATCAAGGTTGATGGAACTAAACTTGAAGATACAACACCAAAATTTAAAGCAATTCCTGAAATTAAAGTTGATGGAGCTAAACTTGAAGATACTACTCAGAAGATGGAAAAAACTGTTCGAACTGTTGAAGAAGAATTATTAGCAAATGCTGAAAATCAAAAAGGTGAGTTATCTACAGGAGAATTGATACCTCTTGAAGAATATGAAGGCGAAAAAATTACTGAGATGATTTCTGAACCTAATAATCCTACTCTTAAAATATTGGTAAATGGAAAACATGAGGTAGTAAGTTTTGCAATATTTAAGTGTAATTTAAACAATTGTGTTGGATTTAAAAATGGTATATCAGAATACTATGAAGGTAGAAGAGGGTCTGACGAAGGGGAAAATTATATAACTTCTACAGCACCAGATGCATTACCTGGTTACGTTTTCAAAGAATGGGAGAAAGTAGGCGTAACAACTATTAGGGGTGTAACTGTTGATGTTTATGAAGCTGTTTATGAAAAAGTAGATGAAGTAAAAGGCAATGATAAATTTTTAGCATTATTTTCAGATGAAGGTGACACTGAAATAGACTCATGGACTAATTTTGCACCAAAAACAAATGTAAAAAATAAGGAGATTACTATTCATTATGAAGGTGAGGATAGTTACGTGAGTGTTGCAAAATTTGTTTGCGATTTAGAAATGTGTGATGGATTTGATGGCGCAAAAGAAAAAATAGAAGGTAGAAGAGGTGGCTCCGATGTAACTGTAGTAGCTCCTAATGCAAAAGCAGGTTATCATTTCGTTGAGTGGAAGAAAGAAACTGAAACAGAAAAGAGACATTATAAGGGAAAAGAATATACCATCTCATATGATATTTATACAGCTGTTTATGAAAAAGTAGATGAAGTAAAAGACAATGATAAATCTTCAACATTATTATCAGATAATATCGAAAATGCAGAAGATGAGACATTCGAATATGCTTCTGAAGTTAGTATGCCTGAAGAAAATAGTTTTACTGAAGAAACAGAAAAAGAAAATGAAGAGATTACAGTTAGTTATAAAGGAAATCCAACTCATGTAAGCTTTGCAAAATTTGTTTGTGATTTAGAAATGTGTGATGGATTTGATGGCGCAAAAGAAAAAATAGAAGGTAGGAGAGGTGGCTCCGATGTAACTGTAGTAGCTCCTAATGCAAAAGCAGGTTATCATTTCGTTAGATGGGAGAAAACAACAGAAACTAATGAGAATGGTATAACTGTTTCAGTTTATACAGCTATTTATGAAATAGATAAGTTTATAAGTAATTAAAAGTAGTGTTGGTAACTTAAAAAATTAATGATAAATGAACTGGGGAGAGGACTAGATTATAGTTCTCTTTTTTTAAGATTTAATGGGATTATAAATTCCCTTAATCGGTAATACCATTAAATAAATTATATTTAATTATTAAATCCCTTTCCATATCTAATAAATTATATTAGCTTTTTTAGTATAATCAGATCAGTATAAGTCATTTAATCAGCTCCTTTCAATGTTTTAAGCAAATTACATTGTATCATAGTTTCTGATATGACTCTTTTAGTAACTAAAAATAGTATCAGTGATTTTACTTACCAATACTATTTATTATAGAATCAAATAAAAACACCCAATGGTGTTTTTTCAATTTGGTAGTCTGTACGGGGTTTGAACCCGTGAATGTCACCTTGAGAGGGTGATGTGTTAACCACTTCACCAACAGACCATGGGTCATCTAAAAGATATTATTAGTTTAACATAAAGTAGTTTTTTTGACAATAATTTCTAGTTAATTTATGAAAAATTAAAAATAAAAAGATAAATATTAGGAAAGAAGCTTCTAGAAATATAATAATTTTAAGTTAATAAAACAGTTTTCTTTTTTTAAAAGGTGCTAAAAAATAAGAACCAAATAAAGTAAAAAA
>CAYTGK010000175.1:0-2004 GCA_964437305.1 uncultured Muribaculaceae bacterium | reverse complement strand
AAAATTAAGACTATAAGGTAATCAAATTTAATAACAAATAAAAAAAGATGTCAATTAAGATGTCTTTTTTTTAATTCTTCTTTTATGTTTGAAAGAAATGTTATATAATAAAAATGGAGGAGTAATATGTATAAAAAATATAAAAGAATTTTTTTAATAGTTTTAGATTCCGTAGGAGTAGGGCATGCTATAGACGAGGAAAAATTTGGTGATATTCATGTAAATACCCTTTTGCATACCATTGAAAAGACTAAAGGAAGATTACCTAATCTTGAAAAGATGGGACTTTTAAATTTAATTTATGATAAAGAGATAGCAAGTGATTCTTATTATATGAGAGCAAGATGCATAAGCAATGGAAAAGATACTTTAACTGGTCATTTAGAGATGATGGGGATAAAAACTTCTAAGCCTTTAAAAACCTTTACGGAAACAGGATTCCCTCAAGAATTAATTAAGGAGCTTGAAAAACAAAGTGGACGAAAAGTAATTGGAAATGTAAGTGCAAGTGGAACAGAGATAATTGAACGATTGGGACGTCAGCATATGGAAACGGGAGCAATTATTGTTTATACCAGTGCCGATTCAGTTTTACAAATTGCAGCTCATGAAGAAGTAGTTCCTCTTGATGAACTATATAAAATTTGTGAAATAGCTAGAAAAATAACTTTAAAGGAAGAATGGAAAGTTGGACGGATTATTGCAAGACCTTTTGTAGGAGTTCCTGGTCATTTTGAACGAACTGGTAATCGCCATGATTATGCTTTAGATCCTCCTGAAAAAACGGATTTAGATTATTTAAAAGAAGCAGGTTATGATGTGTTATCAATTGGCAAAATAAGTGATATTTTTAATAACTGTGGAATTACATCTTATCAAAAAACTAAAGATAATACTGATGGTTTAAAAGTAATTAAAGAACATTTAGATAAAGATTTTACAGGTCTTTGTTTTGCTAACTTAAATGATTTTGATTCCAAGTATGGTCATAGAAGAAATCCTGATGGATATATGAAAGCTTTAATGCAAGTTGACGATAACATTGAAAGTATTAAAAATAAATTACAAAGTGATGACTTATTAATAATTACTGCCGATCATGGAAACGATCCAACTTATAAAGGAACTGATCATACTAGAGAAATGACTCCTGTTATTATTTATAATAAAGATTTTCTTGAACCAAAAAGACTTGATGATTTAGATACATTTGCAGAAATTGGTGCAACTATTCTTGATAACTTTAATTTAAAAGCTGTAATGGGGACTAGTTTTTTGGAGAAATTAAAGTGAATCTTAACGAAACTTGGACTACTAGAAAATATCAAGAATTTATAAAATATCTAGAATCTTTAAGTGATCCAAAATATCGAGAATTTCATTCAGGAATAATTGAATGTGAAGATGTCATTGGAGTAAAAACAACTAAATTAAAAGAATTTGCTAAAGAAATAAGTAAAGGTGATTATCAAAGTTATATTAAAGTGAATACTTCCAAATATTATGAACTAATTATGATTGAAGGATTAATTATTGGTTTCTTAAAAGTTCCATTTGAAGAATTAACCGAATATATAAATAACTATTTATTAAAAGCCAATAATTGGGCTCATGTTGATTTATTAGTATCTAATTTAAAAATATTGAAAAAAAGTCCTAATGAAGGTTTTAAATATGCCAAGAAATTAATACATTCTAAAAATAATTGGTTTAAAAGATGTGGTATAGTTATATTACTTACTTATTATTTACATGATGTTTATCTTGATAAAACGTTAGAAGTTGTATCTAAGATAAATAGCAATAATTATTATGTTGAGATGGCTATTGCTTGGTTAATGTCAATTTCCTATATCAAATATAAAGAAACAACATTAGTTTATTTGGTTAATATAAAAGATGATTTTGTTTATAATAAAACTTTAAGTAAAATAATTGATTCAAGAAGGATAAGTTCTGAGGAAAAAAAATTTATTAGATCTTTAAAAAGAGAGACAAAAGAAA
>CAYTGK010000174.1:0-2009 GCA_964437305.1 uncultured Muribaculaceae bacterium | reverse complement strand
CCAATATGATAATTATAAATAATTTTAGCTAAATATTCTGAACAATCAGCAATTACTAACCAATCTCTACTTTTAGCTTCATCACTTATATAAGAAAGATTAGTCGTGAAAACTTTGGTAAACAAACCTTTTTTATAAGCTTTATCAAATACTTCAACTCCTTTAGTGAACATAGCATAAGCTGCAAACATATAAACTTTTCTAGCTCCACGTTTTTTAACTTCTTCAGCAACATCAAGCATACTTTCACCACTTGCAATCATATCATCAACAATAACAATATCTTTATCTTTAACGTCTTTACCAATATATTCATGTTCTAAGATAGGATTTTTTCCATCAACAACTCTATAAACATCACGATGTTTTTCAAAGTGTCCTCCTAATTCACATCCTAACATATTAGCATAAAACCTAGTTCTTTTTAAAGCCCCATTATCAGGAGATACAGCTAACAATTCTTCTCTTTTAACATCTTCTAATATAACAAACTTTTCTAAAATAATATTAGTTGGATAAAAGTTATCAAAAGAAGATGAAGGAATAGCATTTTGAACATTTGAATCATGAACATCAAAAGTTATAATATTTTTTACTCCTTGATGAATAAATTCTTGTAAAGCAACAGCACAATCAAGAGATTCCCTTCCATCACGTTTATGTTGTCTTGATTCATATAAAAATGGCATAATTAAAGATACCGAATCAGCTTGATTTCTAATAGCACATAAAGTTCTAATAATATCTACATAATGATCATCTGGACTTTTATGATTATAATAATTATACATCTTATAAGTAATTGAATGATTTAAGATATCAGTTAAAATATATAAATCTCTTTTTCTTACACTTTCTTTTAAAACAACTTTCCCTTCTCCATTGTTAAATCTAATTTCATCAATAGGAATTATCAAATCTCCAGTTACTCCCATGATTTTCTTTAGGTGATTATTAACACTTTCACCTAACTCCTTGCAATTTTCCATCACGATTAATCCTAATTTCTCCATATTACTCCTTATCTATTAATTAAAGAAAAGACTATAACAATTCATTAGCTTTTTCTTTAAATTCCATAATTAACTTATTTTTAACTTCATCATTTGTATTAATTTTATTTAAAATACTTAAATTAATATTTACTAAATCATGTAAATTAAAGGGAAAAGCATTAAATAATTTACAATATTCATTTAATAAATCTGTATCTAAAACTGTCATATCAATAGTTGTAAACGTAATTTTAAGATTTTCTTTATATAAATTATATACAAAATGCTTAGTTAAATCATCATATAAATTAAAATAATTTTGATAAGTAATTGGAAACTCTAAAATAATTTCATTATTTCTTATTATATCTAAAAAATTATCAGTTGGAGCTTCCATTAAATTATAAATAATTCTTTTAGCATTATAATAAATTTCTTTATTTTGACTAGTAAGTTTTGAATCAAGTAAAATTATATAATCAATTTTATCTTTTAATAATTTATCAAATAATGCTTTATAAGAATCAAAACTTTCTTGTTTATTCTTTTTTACATAAATTCCATTTAAACCTTTATTGTAATATTTATATAATAAAGATAAATCTTCATACATTTTTTCTTTATCTATTTGAGTATCTACTTCTAAAACAAGATTTATTTCTAACTTTTCTTTTTTAATTTCTTCTAAAATACAATCTATTATTTCATTTTTTCTTAAATTAGCATTAAATAAATCTAAGTTTACAAAAACTTCTGCATAAATCAAATTATCATTTTTTAATTTCATTATTAAATCTTGGGTGGCTATTTTTATATTATCTAAAGTATTTAATAAGCTTATTGCCATATATCTTCCCGAATCATAATCTTTTAAACTATTAAAATCTAAGATATCATCAAGTTCTTGTCTTGAAGTAATAGTATCATTTAATTTACTAATTGTCTCTTTAGTTATAGAGCCTAAAAAATCAATATGTAAATCTACTTTTGGAAATAACTTTAATTGTTCAAATA
>CAYTGK010000173.1:0-2012 GCA_964437305.1 uncultured Muribaculaceae bacterium | reverse complement strand
TTTTAATCAAAACATTTAATTACTATACTACACTTAATTTTTATTAGCTCGTTTTGTTTCAATAAAATTGATAAATTCCTCTAATGATAAAGTTGTTGTATCTTTTTCACCATATAATCTATAACTAATTTCCTTATTTTCAAGTTCTTTATCCCCAAGAATTACCGTAATTGGAATTTTTTTAGTTTGACTTTCACGCATTTTATAACCAAGTTTTTCATTTCGATCATCTAAATTAACTCTAAAGTTTTTTTCTTCTAATTTACTTTTAATTTCATTAGCATAATCAAAATGGATATCATTATTCACAGGAATTATATTAATTCCAATAGGAGCAAGCCAAAGTGGAAAGGCTCCTTTCGTCTCTTCAATAAGGAACGCTGTAAACCTATCAAAAGTTCCAAATATTGCTCGATGAAGAACAACAGGAACTTGTTTTTCACCATTAGAATCAATATAAGATAAATCAAATCGTCTTGGTAGCAAAAAATCTAATTGACAGGTTGATAAAGTAATCTCAGGCCCAATGGCTGGTTTTACTTCAACATCTAACTTTGGTCCATAAAAAGCTGCTTCACCAATTGCCTCAGTATATTCACATCCAACTTCATTTAAAACACTTCTTAATTTATCTTCTGCTATATTCCACATTTCATCATCATCAAAATATTTTTCTTTATCCTTAGGATCTCTTAAAGATAATCTAAATGTATAATTTTTTATTCCAAAATCTTTATACACATCAAGAATTAAAGACACAACTTTTTTAAATTCTTCACCAATTTGATCGAATCTTACAAATAAATGGGCATCATTTTGACACATACATCTAACTCGTTCAAGTCCTTTAACAGCCCCACTTGCTTCATACCTAAAATCAGTTGCAAACTCACCTATTCTAATTGGTAAATCACGATAAGAATGCAAACTATTCTTATAAATTAACATATGATGTGGGCAATTCATTGGTCTTAAAACAAATTCTTCTTCATCAACTTTCATTGACGGAAACATATTTTCTTTATAATGATCCCAATGTCCTGATGTTTTATATAAATCAACTGTCCCAACACAAGGTGTATAAACGTGTAAATAACCTAACTTTTGTTCTTTTTCATAAATATAATTTTCAAGTTCTTTTCTAATAATAGCACCATTTGGTAACCATAAAGGCATACCTTTTCCAACTAAATCATGAGACATAAATAAGTCAAGACTTGCCCCAATCTTCCGATGATCACGTTCTTTAGCTTCTTCAAGTTCTTTTAAATAATTATCTAAATCTTCTTGATTTTCAAAAACTACTCCATAAATTCTCTGAAGCATTTTATTTTGAGAATCTCCTTTATAATAGGCACCACTTACTTTTAATAATTTAAAATATTTAAGTTCCTTAACTGAATCAACATGAGGTCCACGACATAAATCAGTAAAATCACCTTGTGAATAGCAACTAATTATAGTATCATCAGACATTTGATTAATTAAATCAATTTTATAAGGATTATCTTTAAACATTTCTAAAGCTTCCTTACGACTTATTTCATGCCGAATTATCTTTTTACCATCTTTAGCAATTTTTTTCATTTCCCTTTCAATTTTTTCTAAATCAGCTTCGGTTATTTTTTCATCCCCTAAATCAATATCATAATAAAATCCTTCACTTATAACTGGACCAACCCAAAATAATGCATTGGGATATAAATGCTTAACAGCTTCAGCAAGTAAATGTGCTCCACTATGATTTAAAACACTTAATTTGGAATCTTCTTTAATATTTATCATACAATCATCTCCTTAAAATAGGTGAAAATAAAAAAGATGCTACCAAGGAGTGCAAAATACACGGTACCATCCTATTTTTACCTTACTTTGTTAACGAAGTCATTCCCCGTGATCTCTTTCGAGTCCTATTCATAGGTAGTAATTTATTAAACAATTATTAGTTCTCAGCAACCACTAACTCTCTTAAAAATAATTTAATAAATCATGTCCTAATCAACATATTTATG
>CAYTGK010000172.1:0-2081 GCA_964437305.1 uncultured Muribaculaceae bacterium | reverse complement strand
GCAATAATTGAAAAAATAAAATCAGTTTGAGGTTCTGGAAGATAAAAACTTTTTTGTCTACTATTTAAATAACCAACTCCAAATAAGCCACCTGGACCAATTGCATATAAACTTTGAATTATTTGAAAACCACTACCTAATGGATCAGCCCATGGATTAATGAAAGAAGTAATTCTATCCATTCGATAAGGAGCAATAATTATTAAACCAATAATTCCAATTACACCAATTATACCTAATCCAATAAAAAATTTCATATTTACACCAGCTACAAATAACATAGCAATTATAGTTAAAATAATAATCATACCAGTTCCAAAGTCTGGCTCTAACATAATAAGACCAAAAATTAGAAGTAAAATAAATAATATAGGAAATACTCCTTTTTTATAATCTTTTAAAAATTTATTACTTTTAGATAAATATTTACTAGTAAAAATAATTAAACCAATCTTAGAAAATTCACTAGGTTGAATACCAAATGAGCCAATTCCAAACCAACTACGACTACCATTTCGAACAACTCCTAAACCTGGTATTAAAACTAAAATAAGTAAAATGATACAACCAAATAAAATTATATTAGCTTTATCATAATAAAATTTATTATCTATTTTAGAAACAATAAATAAAACAATTAATCCTACTAAAACAAACATACCTTGGGTTATTACATAATGAAATTTATTATCAAACTTATATTCTGCCCATACAAAACTTGCTGAATAAATCATAAAAAGTGATAAAATCATTAGTAAAATAACACTTATAAGTAGTAATTTTTGATATTTTTTCATTCTACCACCATTTAAGTTTATGCGATTGCTACAAAAAAAAACATCATTAAGATGTTTAAACGTAACTTCTTTTTGGTTAAAATATTTATAATGCTTTCCCTTTTAAATTAAAACCAAAAATTAGATAACTATTGAGGGGTAGTCATGCAAATGCTAGAGAAGATATTCATGGGAAAGTCATTGTAAACTAACAAGAAACCATCCAAAAGAAAGACGAAAGTATGTTGCTTTGTTAGTATCTTTTAAGAATGAAGAAATAAATTAGAATTTAATCTATATAAAGTAATTTCAGTAAATCTCAATTGGTATAAAACTAAAGAATTGAGTGAAAAAGTACCATCTAAAAGAATAATAATGTTACCATGTAACGATAAGCTTTTAAATAGTTACTTTATTTTACTTTTTTCTGAAGTTGATTGTAAATAGTATTCTGAAAATTCATCAACTAATTTATACATATCTTCTAAACTTAAATCAGGCTTATCTAAGCTTTTATCAATTAAATAAGATAGAAAATCATATATATAACTAAATCTTGTATCATAAATTTTTGTATGTGGAACAATTGGATAACTTTTCATATAAGAATAAGGTTTAGTTTTACAATCTAAATCATCAAAGATAATTTCTTTTTGATCTTCTTCCTTATAAATTGCAAGTTGTAAATAATAATTACTTATATTATTATCTTCAATAGCTGACTTATCAATCATTCTTGAGAATCTTTTATGTAGTTCCAAGGTTGCTTGATTTTTTTTATCATCAATTACTAAATAATCAATAAGATATTTATAACTGTCATCAGCAGCAACTAATATAGGAAGTGTTTTTAATACATATTTTTCTTTTTCAAACTTATTTACTAAATATTTAATAACTTTAAAAATTTCTTCACGATTAAAATAATCGATAGTCATTAACTCATTTTGTTTTTCACGAGTTATAGCTATTAGTTTTTCAAGTTCTTCTTTTATAAAGTTCCTTTTCTTTTTAACTTTTTTAGCTATTTCCCTTAATTCTGATATGTCATCTTGATACTCCCACATATCCATTTGTTGATTATTTAAATATTTATATCTTTTTTTAATATTTAAAGATATAGCCTCTAATTTAGCAATTTCTTCATGATAAATATTAATTTGAAAAGTATTCTTCTTTATTATATCAAGTAAGTCAGCTTTTCTTTTATCTAAGTTAGCATTTTTCATCTAATCCCCCCAAACATTTACATTATACAATTAATTTTAAAAAAAATCAAGTTTTAATGGTAATAAAATTTTAGAT
>CAYTGK010000171.1:0-2085 GCA_964437305.1 uncultured Muribaculaceae bacterium | reverse complement strand
CTCGTTATAATATTTTTCTCCTGAAAGAAGAAAATAACTATTAAATATTACTACTATATGCAAACCTATTTGTAAGATTATATTGGTATTAACCATTTCAATATAGGTTTCTTTTCCAATCAGCCATTGAACTAGCATTACCATTAAATAAAGAAGTAAACCATATTGAATAAAGGATTTATGAAAGGCCTGTCGATTCATTCTATCTTGATAAACTCCTTCTACTAATTGGTCAACATCAAGTAACATATTATCAAGTACTTCGACCGTATCATGAGCACCTTCACGTGTTATTTGAAGGAATAATTGATGCATATTTCTTGTCATATAAAAATCATATTTACTATTCATATATTCAATTGATTCTCCAACATCACCATTATGATAAGCTAAATCAATCATTACTTTAACATCAGTTTTAACAGGATCTTCTAAAACTCCAGATTCATAAACTCCCTCTAAAGCCTTTACAAATGATTGAGTTATTTGAAATTCCATTATTGTATTTGTAACATAAACTTGAATTTGTTCAAATATAAATTCACTATAAACTCGTTTACACCTAAGATAAGCAAGGTATGGAATAAATGCTACTACTACTACAACATAAATAACTGAAATAACTATATTGTAAAAGTATAAATAGGATATTACAAAAGCAAGAACTGCAAACGTAATTATTTGAATTAAATATTGCTTTTTAGTATACTCTAGTCCCATTTCTTTACATTTTTCACGAATTACTTTAAAAGAATAAGGTGCATATTTATCATAGACATTTCCAATACTTGTCGTTATGAATTTATATAAAGATTCACCATTGCTCTTTCGATATAAAACTACAAAGACAACAACAAGTAATATAATTAAAAATTCCATTTTATCACCTCTTTATAAAAATTCTTCTATTTGATTATTTTGGACTGGTGGAGTTGGTGCTGTAGCTTGAGGAGTTACTGGAGCACTCACTCCTATTCCACTATTTATATTAGCTGGATTTTGATTTAAATTTGGTATAACTGGTTGAGTTTGTGTAGATATTGGAGTATTTGCAGAATTTGCTTGATTATTAGTATCTTCAAATGGTGGTCGATGTTCCATGTTTTGAATTTCCTTTTTATTTAAATCAACACCTTGTGCTTCTAAATAATCAATCAAATGGGCACTTGGAGGATTAATAATTTCCGTTCCATCAATATTCTTTTTATAAATTGTATTAGATTCTGGTTTATTATCTTCATTAACATAAAACTCTGTTACTTCACATACTTCTCGTAAAAATTTACCAGTCCCTTTTTCATAACGAGCTCTGACATGAACTCCAAGTTGAACATATCGATAAATTGTTGTCATAAATTGTTCAACATCAATATTACTTTCAAGTAAACTATATAAACGATAAGGAATACTTGCAGCTTTATCAGCATGAATTGTAGATAAAATATTGTGTCCTGATGATATAGAATTTCGAACAGCACTTACTGCTTCAGCCGATCTTACTTCGGAAAGTAAAATCCATTTAGGATTTTGTCGCATACACCCAACTAAAACATCACTATAAGATGCAATATTATTAGTTTTCATAGCTACAATATCTCTATGAGGAAATATACTATCCAAGTGTAACTCTAAAGTATCCTCAATTGTAATTATTTTTTCATTTTCTTTAGTATGACTTGCTAAATATTTAACAAGCTCAGTTTTACCACTACCAGTTTCCCCACTAACGATAATATTACAATGACCTTTAACACATTCAATTAAAAAATCATGAATATCATTAGTAATATATTTTTCAGCAATGATTTTTTCTTTTTTTAATCTTATTTTAGCTGGCGTTTTTCTAAATACTGCAGCTATTCCATTTCTTGCTATAGAGTCATGAATAAAATTCATACGTAATTCTGCTGATTCACTATCTAATAAGGGACTTGCCATATTAAAGGTTTTTCCCATAATATTAGCACATTGGAAAGCAATTTTTTCCATAAGTTCATTGTTAATACCAGGATTTTCTACTCGATAAACACCTTTGTCAAGAGATTTTAACCAAACTTGACCATTATTACTATAAGAAATATCCGT
>CAYTGK010000170.1:0-2087 GCA_964437305.1 uncultured Muribaculaceae bacterium | reverse complement strand
AAAAAAAAGGTATATTATTAATGCTTACTAATTCTTTGTTTAGGATTCCTCAAACCTTTACAATGAATTAGCGAATATAATATAAAGGAGGTAATTATGGCTTTAACAAAAGAAAAGAAAGCAAAAATTGTTGAAGATTTTAAAAGAAATGAACAAGATACAGGTTCAGTTGAAGTTCAAGTTGCAATTTTAACAAATGAAATTAATGCTTTAACAGAACACTTAAAAGTTCATACTCACGATTATCATTCAAGAAGAGGTTTACTTAAAAAAGTAGGTCAAAGAAAGAGTTTACTTAACTATTTAGCTAAGAAAGATATTACAAGATATCGTGAATTAATAAGTAAATTAGGTTTAAGAAAGTAGACACTTGTTTTTGAGTGTCTTTATTTTTAGAATGGAGTTAATATGAAAAAAATATTTGAAAAAGATTTTTATGGTAAGAAAATAGTAGTAGAAATAGGAGAACTTGCAAAACAAGCTAATGGAGCTGTATTAGTTAGATTTGATGATACGGTTGTTTTATCAACAGTTTGTGTTTCTGAGAATGTTAATTTATTATCAGACTTTTTCCCATTAATGGTAGTTTATCAAGAAAAATTATATTCAGTTGGAAAAATACCTGGAGGGTTTATTAAAAGAGAAGGGCGACCAACCGAGGCTGCAACTCTTGCTGCACGAATGATTGATAGACCAATGCGTCCTTTATTCCCAGAAGACTTTAGAAATGAAGTTCAAGTTGTAAATACAGTTTTATCTGTTAATCCTGATATTCAACCTGAAATGCCAGCTATGTTTGGTTCTAGTTTAGCAACTTGTATTTCTAAGGTGCCTTTTGATGGACCTATTGCTGGAGTTAAAGTTGGTAGAGTAGATGGTAAATTTATTATCAATCCAACTAATGAGGAAGAAAATAAATCAGATATTGATTTAACAGTAGCTGGAACTCATGAAGCTATTAATATGGTTGAAGCTGGAAGTAAAGAAGTAAGTGAAGAAGATATGCTAGAAGCTTTAATGTTTGGACATGAAGCTGTTAAAGAGTTATGTGATTTTGAAATGGAAATCATTAAGGAAGTAGGAGAACCTAAGATGGAATATCCTCATTTAGAAATTTCAGAAGAATTAAAAAATGAAGTTGATAAATTAATTCGTAGTGATTTAGATAATGCTTTAAGAATTAAAGATAAACTTGAAAAATATGCAACTATTGATAAACTTAAAGAAGATTTAATTAATAAATATGTTTTAGAAAATGCTGATTTAAAAGAAGATGAATTAAGTGAATTAAAGGTTAAAGTAACGAGAATTTTTGAAGATATTGAATATGAATTATTTAGAAATATTACTGTTTTAGAACATACAAGAGCAGATGGAAGATCAATGACTGAGATTAGACCTATTTCAACTGATATTGATATACTTCCAAGAACACACGGAAGTGCTTTATTTACAAGAGGTCAAACTCAAAGTTTATCCGTTACAACTTTAGGGGCTCTTGGAGAACATCAAATTTTAGATGGTTTGGATATTGAAACAGAAAAAAGATTTATGTTACATTATAATTTTCCACCTTTTTCAGTAGGGGAAACTGGTCGGTATGGAGCTCCTGGAAGACGAGAAATTGGTCATGGAGCATTAGGTGAAAGAGCGCTTTTACAAGTTATTCCAAGTGAAGAAGAATTTCCATATACGATTAGAGTTGTATCTGAAATTTTAGAAAGTAATGGGTCATCAAGTCAAGCTAGTATATGTGCTGGTTGTATGAGTTTAATGGCAGCTGGAGTTCCTATTAAAGCACCAGTTGCAGGAATTGCGATGGGCTTAATAACAGCAGGAAATGAATATACAATTCTTACTGATATTCAAGGAATGGAAGACCATTTAGGAGATATGGATTTTAAAGTTGCTGGTACAAGAAATGGTATCTGTGCCCTTCAAATGGATATAAAAATAAAAGGAGTAACTAAAGAAATTCTTGAAAAAGCTTTAGCTCAAGCTAAAGTTGCTCGAATGGAAATTCTTGATAAAATGCAAGCTACTATAAGTGAACCAAGAAAAGAAGTTTCAAAATATGCTCCAAAGAC
>CAYTGK010000169.1:0-2094 GCA_964437305.1 uncultured Muribaculaceae bacterium | reverse complement strand
TCATAAAAAGAAAAAACACCACAATTAGTGTTTTTTAATGGTCAAATTGATGTAATAGATATTGTTAATTATACTTATCTGATCTTTTATATATTGGTTCCTCTTAATACTATATAGTCCATAGCCATTCCCTTTCTTCTTCGTGGTGTATTCTTTATTACCTATCTCATCTAGGTCAATCTCATTTGTAAAGTTGTTCCCTATCTTGATTTGGATATTCTCTTCATCTTCGGTTATATTTATGATGATTATTGGTTCTTTAGTCTTAATACTAGCTTCAATGGCATTATCAAGACATATCCCTATCGCTTCTGTTACTCGGTTATATACTCGTGGTTTTAGTTTAGCAAACGGATCTTCTTTTACTTGGCTATCAATCATAACATTTATCTTGTTATTACTTAGCTTGTCTTCGATTAGCTCTCTTATCCCCTCTGGTATTTCATCTAAGTTATTGTTATTGATATTAATTCCATCAGCTATGATGTCATTTATTAGCTTCTTGACCTTTTTATTACCATAGCTCTTTACTCCTCTTAAGCGATTATTGATATTATGCTTATATATCTTATATTCATCAATGAACATACTATATTTCTTATTATATTTGTCTAACTTATTATTGGTCTTCTTTAAGCATTCTTCTTTTAACTTCGATTGGATTATCACTCCAAATAATAGTCCAAAGGTTAACATCATTATCACTATGAATTGTGTTGTTTCTCTGGCTTTATAGTTCTTTATATTAATAAAGCTTAATATGACAAATCCTAAAAAAAGCAAATATGTCATATTTAACATATTAGCATTCTTTTCTATTTCTTGCTCTAACCATCTTATCTTAGTTATTATTATCTGTCTATTTATTATAAACCCTTCTATTAAAGTTAGAATGATTGACATCCATATCTTTAACTCATTTTCACTTATTATTTGCAATGCTATTAATCCTCTACTTATTACTAACTCTAGTATTAATAGTATTATAAAAATTAAGCCATAACTGATTATGGTTTCTTTTAGGTTCGTCTTATATAATCTTTGTAAATATACTACCATGATTATTCCCACGATTATATATTTTATCTCTACCTTTATATAAACATTACTTATATATATTAAGGCACTTGCTATTATTGTCTCTTTGATTAAATTGGGTGCTTTCTCTTTTTGCAATATATTACGAAAGCATGAACTATATACTAAATTTCCTATAAATATTGCCACATAATAAAAAAACATTTCACTTATGGTCATTATAGTGTTTTTCGATATCTTTTTTATAACTCTTGGATATCATATATACTTTCTTACCATTATCTATTTCAAAATAACCATTATTCCATTCATAATGGGCGATTCTATTCATATTCACTATACATGCTCGATGGACATTTTCAAATCTCTCACTTAAATATTCTTTTATCTCTTTCATACTCATATTCACTATATACCTATTATTATCGGTATAGATATTTATTTTCCTTGTTTCTTTATCTCTGATAATATGAGTAATGGTACTATAATATATTTGCAGATGGACATTACCTTTATTTATCACTAACATTTGGTTATCATAGCTACGATGATATATTAAATTAATATCTTTTTTTAGTTTCTCATCTAAATCATTAAACTTCTCTATAAAGTCATAGACATTAAAAACACTCCGATGGGCAGTTTCAAACATTTTATCATGATTTGTAATAAATATTATTTCACTTTCCCAATCCGTTGCTCTTATTTGCTTGGCGATATTCATGCCACTTTCAGGTTGTCCTAATTCAATATCGAGGATATAAATCTTCCGCATATCTTGATTTTTTATTTCTTCTTCTAGTTTTTCATTATACCTATCATATATTTCAATCTGCATTTCTTCTTTGGCAATATCAGTTGTTTTAATTATCCTACTCACTTCTTCTTGAGTTTTAGGATCATCTTCCACGATTACTATTTTAACCACATACAACACGCCCTTTTTATCCGCCATTTTGTTGACTATTTGCAATTATATCACATCTATCTTTTCTTGTTATCCCCATTCTTCTCTTTTTTCCCTTTTATTTCTCTTTTAGTACATATTTGTTGTAA
>CAYTGK010000168.1:0-2095 GCA_964437305.1 uncultured Muribaculaceae bacterium | reverse complement strand
GTTTTGAGAGATGTTTTAGTAGTATAAATACATATCTTTATAGTTTTAAATATGCGAGTAATATTAAAGTAGTAAAAATGGTTAATCATTATTTTTTTAATATGGGTAAGATAAGTAATAAATGACGCCCGAGTTGTCGCCCTCCTCTAACAATTCTAACAATGCCTCTAACTGGAATACGACAGGGTACGTGAACAACAACAACGTCAACAACAACAACGGCGTTCGGCCAGACCTTTATAACTTGAATATTAGATTAAGGTTTAATATGTATGTGTAAAGGACAATCTTATCCTTGATTATTGTCAGAAGGGAAATATAGATAACTAGAGTATACGTACACTAGTTTAGAACTATATATGAGTAAATATAATAGGTATATATTTTGTAAAAGAATATATAGTGATTATCTTATTTTAATTAAAGATAAAGATAAGGTAATAAGTTTTGATGAAGATTTAGAGATTATTAATTTATATGGGTTAAGAAATATTTTAAATATGAATATTAATTATTGTATATTAAATGGTTTAGATATAGAATTAAATAATAATTATGATAATGACTATTTTTACTACTTTAAGATTAATTTACTTAAAGAAATAATAGATTATATATATAAATATAAAACTTAATATTCATGAATGATAAAAACAAGTTATGAGGTTAACTTGTTTTATTCATTATTTAAAACTTTATCAATTAAAAGTTTATTATTTTTAATTCTTTCATTATTAGGATTTATTTCTAAGGCTTTATCAATATAATAAAGGGCTTCTGGTAAGTAATTTAAATTATAACAAGCAATTGATAATAAATCGTATATAGTTTCATTCCAAGAAAATAATTCATTAATATAAGTTTTTTGGTGGGTTCGAATTTTTAAAGCTTGTTTTAAATACATATAAACTTTTTCATAGTTTTCTTGTTCATAGTAAAGTATAGCAAGTTCCATATAGGCATCTCTAAGATAAGGGGCTTCTTTAATTGCTTTTTCATACCACATAATTGCTTCATCGTATCGTTTTAAGTTTTTATAACATCGTCCAATAAAACGCATTGAGGCACATCTTTCATCATGCCAAGTAGCACTTTTTAAGTTTAAATGTTTAATTAAAGTATCAATAGCTTCTTGCCATCTTCCATAATACATATATTCTCGTCCTAAGTAATGCATATTGCGGTCATCTTCGGGGTCTTCTTTTACTGATAATTCTAGAAGTGGTAAATAATTACTTCGGCTTTTATCTTTATCAGGATAATGATTAGAAATAAGTTCAGGAATTGTAACTCTTGTTTCATTATGATTAATATTAGTTAATACTTCATGAACAGGGTGAGTCCATTTATAGTCATGGCGAGTATGAATTTTATCAAGATAAAAAGTAACATCAGGAATTCCATTTTCATCTAAGTGCCAATTATAAGTATAACTAACTCTTGTTTCACCATGATAATTATTTTCTAATATCTTTCGCCAACCAGGTAAGAATATTTCATCTAAATCAGTTGATATACAAAGGTCAGCGTCATCTGGTAAAAGATTTAAAATTGTGTTTCTAGCCTCATCAAAGCGAAATGGTTTAAAAATTTTTTCATGAACAATTACTCCTAATTCTTGTAATTTTTCTTTCGTATCGTCAGTTGAACCAGTATCAAGGACATGAATTTCATCAGCTTCTTTCATAGAATTATACCAGCGTTTTACAAATTTACTTTCATTTTTTGCTATTGCATAAACAATTATTTTCATTTTGCCTCCAATAAATTATATTCAAGTTATAGGTAAATATACTTTTCAAATAGTATTTTACTTCATACGATAAAAGTAGATAGGAGGATTTTTTATGTTTCAAGAAAGATGTTATGATAGAGATAACGATATAAATAACAATTTTTATGCTAACGATATGACAAACAATGTTGATATTGATGTTACTAATAATGATTATGATGGTAATATGAATATGATGGCTGATGGAGGATATAATCGTCCACTTGTTGAACCAATGCAAGAAAGATGTGTTCATAGAACAATTATGCATGAAGTACCTCATGTTTGTCCAATTCGTACTAGAATAATTAATCATCATAT
>CAYTGK010000167.1:0-2103 GCA_964437305.1 uncultured Muribaculaceae bacterium | reverse complement strand
ATTACTAATCCACTTGCATTAATTAAAGGTTCTGCACTATCATATTCATTACCAATTCGTGTCATATCTGAAGCAAGTGTTTTATAATCAACTGGTAAATTAACATAATCTTTTAAAAACTTGGTACTTAACTTCATCTTAATCAACATCCTTTCTGTCAAATTGTTCAAGAAATCTTATATCATTAGTATAAATTTGTCTTATATCGGTAATTCCATATTTGAACATTGCAAATCTATCAATCCCTGGTCCAAATGCAAATCCAGTATATTTTTCAGGGTCATAACCTGACATTCTTAAAACATTGGGATGAACAACGCCTGCTCCTAATACTTCAATCCAACCTGTTTGTTTACATAAACTGCAACCTTTGCCACCACATTTAAAACAACTTACATCAACTTCGCATGAAGGTTCAGTAAAGGGAAAATAACTAGGACGAAATCTAACTTTAGTCTTTTCACCAAGCAACTTTTTAGCAAATAATTCTAAAGTTCCTTTCAAATCGGCAAGCGAAATATCTTCTCCTACTACTAATCCTTCAAATTGCATAAATTGATGGGAATGAGTAGCATCATCATCTCTCCGATAGACTTTACCAGGGCAAACAATTCTTAATGGTGTTTTTTCAATATTTGCCTCCATTGTTCTTACTTGAGCTGGAGAGGTATGTGGTCTTAATAAGTAATCTTTATCTAAATAAAACGTATCTTGAGCATCACGGGCTGGATGACCTTCTGGTAAATTAAGTTTTGTAAAGCTATTCATATCAGTATCAATTTCTGGTCCTGATACAACATCATATCCCATTGACACAAATAAATCTTCCAATTCTTCAACTATTCTTGTCATTGGATGGATACTTCCTTTTAATCTTCTCCTACTTGGTAAAGTAATATCAACTTTCTCTTTATTTAATTTTTCTTCTAATAACTTCTTATCTAGTTCTTCTTCAGTATTCATTAAAATACTTGTTACTTCTTCTTTTATTTCATTTAAAAATTTACCATATTCTCGTTTTTCTTCGTTTGGTATTTCTTTCATTTTTAAACTTAAATTAGTAACTACTCCATTTTTTCCTAAATAAGCTGCTTTAACATTGGCTAAATCATTCTTATTATTAATTTTTTCTAAATCTTTCTTTAAATTTTTAATTAAATCTTCTCTTTCCATACTTTCCTCCATTTATTTCCTCCTTTTAAAAATAATCTTATGTATTCAGCAATCTCTTGTTTTCTTTCAAGATTATCTAGACTACCTTTAAATACTGTATGCTTTTCATCTTCTAAATAAGTAAGATATTTATTTGTAGTTTTTAAGTTATCGTATATATCTTTTGGTGTTTCAATTGGAATAACTTGATCCATGTCACTTTGTAAAACTAAAGCAGGAACTTCTATATTTTCTAAACATTTATAATATTCTTTAACTAACTTTACAAATTCTAAAAAGAAGGGAATCGATGTATGTAAAACACCTTCAAATACGTCTATATAGTCTTTATAATCTTTATTTTCCAGAATATCAACTTTAGTTTGTTTCAAATTTAAATAAGTATAAGGCGAATTTAAGAATACAATTTTTTTTACTTCTTTATATTTAGAAGCTCCATAACCTGCTAAAATACCACCCATACTATGTCCAATTAAATAAATTGTTTTATAACCATGATTAATTAGATCTGAAAGTTCATCATCAATAAATTTGATCCAATCAAGATAAAGAACCTTTTGATAATTATTATCTTTATGATGTCCTGGTAAAGTTCTTGAAAAGACATCAAACTCCTCATCATAAGTTAAATAGTTTTGTAAAAATTCATTATCAGCTAAACTTCCTACAAATCCATGAATAATTAATATAGCTTTTTTCATACCTGTTCTCCCCTAAAATTAAAAAAAATGGTAACAAGGTGTGCAATGCACGGTACCATCCTTTCTTTAACTTAATTATCTTAACGCGATTAACGATTTATTTTAGAAAGTGAATTCTTCTATTCTTTATTATTAGTTTTCACCTACCACTAACTCTCTTAAAATTCCAAATAGATTACTACTCTTTCTGCCTCAATAACTTAAAATACAAGCATATTATACCATTTAT
>CAYTGK010000166.1:0-2157 GCA_964437305.1 uncultured Muribaculaceae bacterium | reverse complement strand
ATGATGCCAAATGATAAAAAAATAATAGCTAACTATTTAGATTATTTAAAATATAATAAAAACTATAGTGATAAAACTATTTTAAATTATAAACTTGATTTAGAAGATTATTTTAAATTATTAGAAAGCGAAGGAATAGAATATAAAGATGTAACTTATGATATTTTAATGAATTTATTTAAACATTATGAAGAAAAAAAACTTTCTAATAAAAGTGTGAGTCGACATATAATTGCTATTCGAGGTTTTTATAAATATTTAGTTTTAGAGAATATAATGCAAGATAATCCCTTTAATATGGTCTCACTTCCTAAAAAAGAAAAAAAATTACCACGATATTTAACTTACAATGACCTTTTAGAAATATTTCATGGTTTAGAACTTAAAACGCCTTATGATATTCGTGATAGACTAATTTTAGAATTATTGTATGCAACGGGAGTTAGAGTATCAGAGCTTGTTGATATTCAAATTCCTGATATTGATTTTTCTAATCAATCAATAAGAATATTTGGTAAAGGGAAGAAAGAACGTATTGTTTATTATAATGATGTTGTAAAAGATTTACTAGAAGAATACTTAAAAGTATATCCCAAGATAAATAAAAAAAGAGAAGATTATTTATTCTTAAATCAACAAGGAGGTAAATTAACAACGGCTGGAATTAGTTATATTATTAATAAAGTAATTGAAAAAATTAGTTTTGAAAAACATATAACACCTCATATGTTAAGACATTCCTTTGCCACTCATTTAATTAATAATGGCTGTGATTTGTTAACTGTTCAAGAATTACTTGGACATTCTTCAATCTCTACAACAGGAATTTATACTCATGTTACTTTAGACCAAGTTAAAGAAGTATATAGAAATTGCCATCCAAGAGGAGAAAAAAAGAATTAATCATCTACTTTAATAGGAATAGATTTCAATTCTTCTTTTATTAAATCTTCTCTTTTTATTATTTGTAAGTAAATAATTGTAGTTTTAAGTTCTAATTTTAAGATAGAATCATTAGAATCTTTATAATTAGTAATAATTGGAATATCAAGATTATCTTTAATTTCTTTTAAATACATTCGACCTTTATTAGTAAAACCTAATACTCTTAAATAATTAAGTTCTAAATCTGAAGAGTTTTCTTTATAATTCATTAAAATATGTAAAAACATTCGATTAAGTCTTGTATAAGTATAACGTTTGGTTTTAACACTATCAATTAATTCTTTATAAGAATTAACTTTAAAAATAACTTTTTTAATTCTTTTATCAATACCTTCTTTAACATCATTATATTCTTCTAAATTATTAATTTCATTAATTAATTTATATTTTAAAAGATAAAAATAATTATCTAAATAATTTAGAGGAATATGTAAGTATTCTAAAGTCTCTTTAGGAACATAATCTTTAATATCAACTCCTTCTACATAAGCTTTTCTAATACTTGTAGCACTTGAGATAAGAGAGGATAGGTTAGTATCTAAATAATCATTTGTTCTTTTTATAGTTAAAGGTTTTATATGATAATTATTAGTCATAATTGTTTTAATGTAAGAAATTGCTAAAATATCGTTTGAGTAAATTAATTTAGTTTCTGTTAAATCATATAGAGCTTTAGAAACACTAGCTGGATAACTATTACCTAAATCAAGAAACTTTTTAACTAAAATATCATATTCTTTATTATAGAGCATACATCTTGCTAAATTCTTAAAAACATCAATATCATTTGTTTCACTGCCAAAGACTAAGTATTCTATACCTAACTTTTCTAAAATAGAAACAGCCCGACTTGCAAATATATCTGCTGAACTAGTTGCAAAAGCAAAAGGAAGTTCAATTACTAAATCAACACCATACTTTAAAGCGAGTTTTGTTTTTTCCCATTTTGTTAAAAAAGAAAATTCTCCACGTTCTGTAAAACTTGAACTTAAAACAAGGGTAATTAAAGAATCAGGAAACATCTCTTTAATTTTTTGTAAATGATAAACATGACCATTATGAAAAGGATTGTATTCACAGATAATACCAACTTTTTCCATTATACCACCTAGTTTAATTATACAAGATATTAAGAAATTTGGCAAATATAGATTCTTAAAATAACTAAAAATGCTAAAATTTAGTAGAAAACCTGAGAAAAAACAAAAAGTG
>CAYTGK010000165.1:0-2167 GCA_964437305.1 uncultured Muribaculaceae bacterium | reverse complement strand
GATCCCCTTCCTAGAAATATTGAAGAAAGAATTGCTCAAGAATTATATGGGGATAGAATTTTAAGTTTAGTTAAGAACAAAATTAAAAAAGATAATCCTGATTTTAATGATGATATTGATAAAATTTTTCAAAAAGAATTATATGAAGTTGTTAAGGCTGGTTATGATAAAGTATTTCAATTAACGAAAGAAGAATTAATCGAAAGTTTAGAGAATGAACCAGATAAAATAAATGATAATGATTATTTAGATAAAGAAACCAAAAAACAACTTGGTGGTATCATTGGAGGTGGGTTTGATGTTATTTACTTGATTGCTCAAAAGTTAGTTAAACATTCAAATGATGAAGGCTATTTAGTAGGCTCAAGAGGCTCAGTTGGTTCTTCATTTGTTGCAACCATGATGGGAATAACGGAAGTTAATCCCCTTCCTGCGCATTACTTATGTAAAAAATGTCATTTAAGTTTATTTGAAAATGATGAAGGCGTTCCTTTATCAATTGATTATTCTGCTAGTGGTTATGATTTACCAGATAAAGATTGTCCTAATTGTCATATTCCCATGTCAAAAGAGGGACAAGATATGCCATTTGCTACTTTCTTAGGATTTAATGCTGATAAAGTTCCTGATATTGATTTAAATTTTTCAGGTGATAATCAGGCTAGTGCTCATGCTTACACTAAAGTAATATTTGGGGAAGATAATGTTTATCGTGCTGGAACAATTAGTACAGTTGCTGAAAAAACGGCGTTTGGTTATGTCAGGGGCTATTTTGAAAAAAAAGGTATTGTTGATGTTCATAATGCTGAAATTGAAAGACTTGCTATTGGGTGTACAGGAGTTAAAAAGACAACTGGGCAACATCCAGGAGGAATTGTTGTTATTCCGTCTTATATGGATGTCTTTGATTTTACTCCTTTTCAATATCCAGCTGAAGATGTTACTTCTGTTTGGAGGACTACTCATTTTGATTACCATGCAATTGACCAAGATGTTTTGAAACTTGATATACTAGGCCACGATGATCCCACTATCTTAAGAATGCTTCAAGATTTATCAGGAATTGATGTTACAACTCTTCCAATGAGTGATCCCAAAATTTTAAGCTTATTAACTTCCCCTGATGCGTTAGGAGTAACACCAGAACAAATTAAATGTGAAACAGGAACTTTAGGATTACCAGAGATGGGAACGAACTTTGTTATTAATATGCTTGTGAAAGCTAAACCAAAAACTTTTGGAGAACTCGTTAAAATATCAGGATTATCCCACGGAACTGATGTTTGGAATGGCAATGCTGAAACTTTAATTGATAATCATGTCTGTGAATTTAAAGAGGTAATTGGTTGCCGAGATGATATTATGGTCTATCTTAAAAACCATGGCTTAAAACCTAAAGATGCCTTTAAAATTATGGAATTTGTTAGAAAAGGTAAAGCTAAAAAAGAACCTGATAAGTGGCTTGAATGGAAAAAAATTATGGAAGATGCTAATATTCCTGATTGGTATATTGAATCTTGTCATAAAATACAATATATGTTTCCAAAAGCCCATGCTTGTGCTTATGTTATGAGTGCTATTAGAATTGCTTGGTTTAAAGTTTATCAACCCCTTAACTATTATGCAACTTTCTTTTCTATAAGAATTGTTGATTTTGATATAGAAACAATGATTAAAGGGTATGATGCTATAAAATTAAAAATTGAAGATTTAGAAAATAAAGGTTTTGAAATAACTAAAAAAGAAACCGATATTTTAGAAGGTTTAAAAGTAGCTCTTGAGGCAACTGCTCGAGGTATTAAGTTTGGAAATCTTGATTTAAATAAATCAGATGCAATTAAGTTTGTGATTTCTGATACTGAAGAAAATACTTTAATTCCACCATTTAGAGCTATTGATGGTTTAGGTGATACTGTTGGAAAATCAATTGTTCAAGAAAGGGCAACTAGAACTTTCTTAAGTATTGAAGATTTACAAAAGAGAGCTAAAGTATCAACAACATTAATTGATAAAATGAAGATGATGAAAATTTTAAAAGATTTACCAGAATCAAATCAATTATCCTTATTTTAAATCAATATTATAAAAAAGACTTAATCAATTATGACTAGGTCTTTTAATATCTAAAATAATTGGCAAGATAATTGGTTTTCGTCCAGTTAGTTCT
>CAYTGK010000164.1:0-2187 GCA_964437305.1 uncultured Muribaculaceae bacterium | reverse complement strand
TCAAATATTGTAAATTTACATTTTGTAGACAAAATTCACTCAAACTGGCAATTTTCCAAAAAAAAGACCTCAATTCAGGAAATCGATGGTTTAAAAAACTATCGTTTTTCCAAATTGAAGTACTTTTCATTAACAAAAAGACGAAAAAAATTTTTTTCATGACTAATTTTCTAAATTAATTAAATTCATGATTTTTAAAGTAGTAAAAATATTCTTGATTAAACCCCATTATATGTTATTTTTCCTTTAAAACTTATTACTCTTAAATAATACTTTGTCTCTTTTAGCATACTTTATCTTCAGTACTTATTATCGACAAGTATCCTTGACTTTCATCATCTTTTTCGGTATTTAATCAATACTATAGTCCTGCTGTTGCCTAGTCTCATTTGGTTTATTATTCCAATAAGCATAATCACTACTTGTAAATCTTATATTATAGATTGCTCCATTATTATAAACATGCTAGTGTTAAAATATTATTTTTTTACTGTCTTTAAATCTTACTTTATACAATAAGTATATCAAAACTTAAAGGTTAATATAATATTAGAAAATTATTATATTGTAATATTAAATAAAAAAAGAGCTGTAATTAAAAGAAATTATTTCATTAAATTACAGTTCCTTTAACCTATTTTATAAATTTTATCATTATTAGCTTCTATTTCAAATTTCTTATCTTAAATTCTAAATATTTATATTAAAGCACTTCTCATGCAATTATCTAATATCATAAATTTATTAGTTATTTTCTTCACTACTTTTAACTTTATTAGCATCAATTGTTCCATATTTTTTAATATATTCTTCTTTTTCAATAACTGGAACGTCATTTATATCTAAAAATCTAAATTTATGATTAGTTATTTTATCATAAATAAATACTGCCCTTTTATCTTTTACTTCTAATATCTTTCCACCTTCTAAATGTTCAACTGGAATTTCTAAGGTATAAACTACCTTTTTACTATTATCATAAAAATCTAAAAATAAAGCTGTATTTTCAATTGTATCTTCTCTATTGTTATATACTTCTAAAGATACTTTTATATCTTCTTTTGATTCAGTCATCTTATAATCAAATATAATTATTTGAGAATCTTTATAAATATTATCTTTCTCTTCATTTTTATTTGTATTTTGAATATTTGTACCTAATTTTTCCTTCATATTTGCCTTAATAGTTACAAGTCCTATAATTAAAACACTTATTCCTACTACTAAAGCACATATTCCAATTATCAAATTTCTTTTTTTCATTCTTTACTCTCCTATAAATGCCAGCAATTTTCGGCCTTTTTACAATTACACGAATCATTAGGACAAGACTTAGCACATGAACTACAGCTTTCATGGCTTTTTGAACAAGTGCAATTCATATAGCAAGACTCCGTACCCGATCCATCACACTTGCGGAGACCACCTCCACAACTGCTCCCAGAATAATGGCTAGCACCATGCAGAGAAAATGTATCCCATGTGTATTCATCACAAACATTTTTACAATTGCAATTATAAGTTCCACAAGCATTTGCATTTTTACAACTATAACGTTCTATACATTTACAAGCATTCACATCTTCGCCATATACATATATGTTATATTCTCGACTTGAGCTATTACTACCTTTAACTGTTGTTGTACATACTCCTTTTATTGTTCGCTTTATTCCATTAGTATTTAAAGTTACTGTTCCACTTTGAAGAGTTCCTCCTTGTAAAGTGTTTTGTTGCCCAGTATCACTTGTTATCGTAAAGTTTGTTATATTATCTACGCTTTCACAAGTTACTGTTGCCTTTGCACCACTTCGATATCCATCTTGTTCAATAGTTCCAGATACACTTATTGTTACTCTTGGATTTACTTTTAATACTCCATTTTTATAAGTAATCTCATAATTGCTAGTTACATCAGTTGACCCACTCTTTATCTTAGCATTACTTGGTATTACTTTACTATTACCATTAGCTTCACTCTTTGTTATGGTTATAGCTGTTAACTTATGTCCTCTTACTAACTCAGTATGTGTTACCTTATTTACATTACTAGCTACTTTCCCTTGATATTCTATCGTTTGATCTATGGCTGTAATTGTAACTGGTTTTGGTTTAATTTTACAAGTCAATACTTTATCTTCTTTTTCTTCCTTACTAAAACGATAATTTTCTTCTAATTTAATGGTT
>CAYTGK010000163.1:0-2194 GCA_964437305.1 uncultured Muribaculaceae bacterium | reverse complement strand
AGAAGTTTTATTAATTGATGATGAAATTAGAAATGCTATCAATGATCCTAATTTATCAAGAGAAAAATTGCAAGAACTAGTTTATACAAGAGATGTTACTACTCTTTTACAAGATGGATTAGAAAAAGTTTTAGAAGGAATTACTACTTTTGAAGAAATTTATAAAAATGTAGCCATTGATAATGAACTTGATGAAAAATATAGTGAAGATACTGAAGTCATTGAAGATATTAAGGAAATAGAAGAATCTACTATAATAGATAATGCTGATATTCTTCCAAATGATGTAATTACACCTCAAAATAATATTCAAGATGATATTGATGAAATAATTTAGGCAGTCATTGACTGCTTTTATTATTAGAAACTAAACCGCCTAAATAATAGTTTGGTACCATTCCTTGAATTAATTTTACAGCAATAGGAACAGAAACCGTAATTGTCATATCTCTTGATGCAAGTGGTAATACCATTTTTATGCTTGCATTAACATCAACAAATACTTCAACTAAAGAATTATTAATTCCATATTCTGTTACTTTTGTCTCAACATTTGGATTAACTGAACTAATAATTTCCATATTTATAGGAATTTTAGGTCCTAAATTATTTAAAACTGCTGAATTAAAGATAATTCCACTTGGTATATAAAAAATATTATCTGAAACATTATACTTTTTCAATGTTTCTGAATCTTTTTCACTTATTAATTTAATATTTTTATAAACAATTTCAGAAATGCTAGAAATAAAACGATTTAAAACAATTGGATCAAAATCAACTGTTGTCATATTTGAATTATCATCTCTTTTTATTATAAATAATTCATCATTTGAAAAAGAATCAATCAAATTATCACTAATTGATTTATTAATAACTGTTGTAACTAATCTTTTCATCTCCCCTTCAGCATAATTCATATAAATTGGCATTATTTTATAATTTAAAAGACTTAAAATAAAAATACTAATGATAATTATAAAAATTAAAACAATAAATAATTTTAGAAATTTCTTTTTCATATAAAATTATATAATTTTAATTTACAAATTATGTTTTTTTTGTTATACTTATATTTAGAATAGAGGTGTTCTAGATGGAACAAATAAATAATATAATTGAAAATGTTGATTTAAATAGTTTTAATATCAAAGATTTAGCTTTATTATTAAAGATAATTGATAGTTTTAAATCTAAAGATGATGTTGAGGTGATATAATGGATATTTTAAGAAATCAAGTAATTGATCAAATTTTTAAACTTTTGGCACCTCTACGTTCTTTATACAAAGAAGATGTTGATAAAGTAACTAATGATTTACTAAATGGAAATTCTAAAAGTTTTGAAGAATTTGTTACTAAATATTATAACGATGTTAGTAACAGTTCGGAATTTGTTAATTTAGTTACTACTTTAGTACATAATAACGTTATTCCTAATTCTTTTTTAGATAATATTAAAGTTCAAGATTCTTCTATCAAACAAATAAGTGTTAGACCACTTAATGTGAAAACAACAACTTTTAATAATATCAAAAAAGGAAATTTAACTAAATTAGATAAAGTTAAATTTCCAATTACTAATGGTAGTTTTGAAGCAAATATACAGCTAGAAAATGAAGTAAAAGTAGAAGAAAATCAAAATCAAACTCCAACTGTTTCTTCTACACAAGCCATAGTAGGAAATAATACTCCAGTTGAAATTGAACCTGATTATAATACCAAGCCTGATATTACTTTACCATTTGATGTTATAAATGAAATGGATTTACCTGACTTCGATAATTATAAATCACAAAATATTAATACAACTACTACTAATATTAATCCACCTATTGAAACTAACTTAATAGAGCCTAAGCCTCCAGTTGTTTCTTATGAATTACCTACTCCAAATATTGTATCTAAAGATGATATTTTGGCTAGCATAAATCAAACTGAAAATAATGAAAATCTTGATCTTAAAAACACTACTCAATTAGGTCAAATTTTACAATTTCCTTTTAATAAAAATTCAAATGGTGTACTTAAAGATACAGTAACAAAACCAGAAAGTGAATCTATCTCTCCTCTTGAAGAGCCTATTTACCCTAGTATTCCAGTTCAAGATACAAATGTTGATAGTAAACCTTTAAATGAAAAAAATATTACTCAAGATATTTCTCAACAAGAACCTATTTACCCTAGTATTCCAG
>CAYTGK010000162.1:0-2212 GCA_964437305.1 uncultured Muribaculaceae bacterium | reverse complement strand
TTCATTATTTTATATTGCTTATATTTAGAATGCTATAAAGATAAATTAATCAAAATAAGAGAGCAACGAAGTTAAAAATATATCATTCATTTGAGATAACAATTTGTAAATTATTAAAATGTGAAAATATTTGTTAAAAATGCAAATGATTAATTATAAAATTAATAAATAAAACCTTAAGAGAATAAACTTAACAAATTCTCTTTTTTTGTCGATTAATCATATCTATAAAATTAAGGAAACTTCATATATTATATATGGAGGATAATAATATGTTTCAAAGATTTGATGAAGAATCACGTAAAATATTAAAAAAAGCTAAACAAGAAATGCAAGAATTAAAACATCCGTTTGTAGGAACGGAACATTTATTATTAAGTATATTAAGTAATAAAAATTTAAAGATTACTAAAAAATTAAATGAATATAATGTTTATTATGAAAATTTTAAAGAAGAATTACTTGCAACAGTTGGAATGGGAGATAGTTTAAATTCTTATTTTATTTATACTCCTCTTTTAAAAAGAGTTATTGAAAATGCTATAATGGATGCTAAAGAAGATAACTTATTTGAAGTTAATGTTAATACTCTTTTCATGGCTTTACTTGATGAGGGAGAAGGTGTAGGAGTTAGATTACTTAGTAATTTAGGAATTAATATAGATGAACTTTATTTAGATATTATGGAAAAAGAAGATAGTAACCCAAAGTATAAAGGTAAGAAAAAATTATCTATTTATGATCATGGTGTTGATTTAGTTGAAAAAGCCAAAAATGGAAAAATTGATCCCGTGATTGGTCGTGATAAAGAAATAGAAAGATTAATTGAAATTTTATTACGTCGGACAAAAAATAATCCTTTATTAATTGGAGAAGCTGGAGTTGGAAAAACAGCTATTGTTGAAGCTCTTGCTTTGAAAATTTATAAAAAAGAAGTACCTGATGCCCTTTTAGATAAAAAAATTTTATCAGTTTCGATGGCAACTTTAGTTGCTGGAACTAAGTATCGTGGAGAATTTGAAGAAAGAATAGGTAAGATAATTAAAGAAATTGAAAGTAATCCTAATCTTATTATTTTCATTGATGAAATGCATTCTTTAGTAGGAGCTGGAGGAGCTGAAGGAGCAATTGATGCTTCAAATATTTTTAAACCAGCTTTAGCACGTGGTAAATTTCGATTAATTGGAGCAACGACAATTCAAGAATATAAAGAAAGCATTGAAAAAGATAAAGCATTAAATCGACGTTTTCAAACAATATTAGTTGAAGAACCTAATTTAGAAGAAACGGAAAATATTCTTAAAAAAATTAAGCCTTTATATGAAAAATTTCATGGAGTTTTAGTTTCTGATGAAATTATTAAAAACATTGTTGAATTATCAAATAAATATATCTTTGATAGGAAAAATCCTGATAAAGCCATTGATGTTTTAGATGAAGTTTGTGCTAGTCGTTCTTTAAAGAAAGATAAAATGACTTTAAAACTTGAAAGTTTAAAGAAAGAATATGAAGATATTCATAATAAGAAAAATGATTTTATTATTAATCATGATTTTCTAGGAGCTACAAAAATTAAAGAAAATGAAATAATTATTGAAGATAAAATCAATAAATTATATTTAAAAGGGCAAACTCAAAATAGAAAAACAGTTACTTTAAATGATGTATCAAAAGTTATTAAAGCTAAATCACACGTTCCTGTTTATGAAGTTGATAAGGAAAGTTTAAAAACTTTAAAAAATTTGGAAAAAACGTTAAAAGAAATTATTATTGGACAAGATGAGGCTATTGAAATTCTATGTCGTGAAACTAAAAAAATCAAATTAGGTTTAAAAGATACTAATTATCCCATATCGTTTTTATTTACTGGAAAAAGTGGAGTTGGCAAGACTTCACTTGCTAAAGAATATGCTAGTTTATTAGATATGCCTTTAATAAGACTTGATATGAGTGAATACAAAGAATCACATACTACTAGTAAAATTTTAGGTTCTCCTCCTGGTTATGTTGGATATGATTCTCATAATACCGTATTAGATGAAGTTAAAAATAATCCATATTCCGTTATTTTAATTGATGAGATAGAGAAAGCTAGTCCTAGTGTCTTAAATTTATTTTTACAAATTTTAGATGAAGGTTTTATTATGAGTGCTAGTCATGAAAAAGTTTATTTTAATCATACTATTATTATCATGACAAGTAATATTACTTC
>CAYTGK010000161.1:0-2249 GCA_964437305.1 uncultured Muribaculaceae bacterium | reverse complement strand
AGATTTAGATTTTGCAAATGATATAGAAAATCATGAAACAGTATCTTTAGACCCATCTAAGAAAGAAAAAACGAATAATTTAAATAATAGAAGGTCAGCATTAATTTCGGAAATTGAAAATAAAATATTAAAAGTTAATTTAGAAATTGAAAATTATGAAAAATCTATTCAGAGAGCTAATCGTGAACTTGAAAGTATTAAGAAAGAAATTGAAGCTAATAAATATGAAAAAGATAAAGCTAGTTATATTGCTCAATTGGAAAAAAATTATGAGAGATGTAAAAATGATAGTATAAAAGCTTTAGAAGAAATAAAAAAATTACAGGCTACAGTTCATTCATTAAAGGAATATTTAGAAAAATTAAAAAATAATGAACCTATCAAACCATCAGTTTCAGGAGTATATGAACATAAAGCGGGAGATAAAACTATTTATATAGTTAATAAATCAGATTCTCGAGTTAGAGAAACGATTGATTATACAGATGATTTTGAGAATAGTCGTAAGAGATAAGAGAAAAAAATATTTTTTCTCTTTTTCTCTTTACAAGAATGAAGAAAGTAGTATAATATGTAAACGTTTAATAGACATTGAAAAAAAGAACTAAAATATTTACTTTATTGCAAATTAATGTTATACTTAAATATATTATAGGGGTTTGTTTGGAGGTGTAGCATGAAAATTATAATCAATGGGTTAAGAGAAATATTTGCTTTAATTGATAGTGCTATTTATGGTTTAATTGAGCGTGCATTTCAATTAATACTTGATTTAGCAAATGTGGAAATATTTTCTGAAACAGCTATCAATAATTTTGCAAGAAGACTTTATATAATATTAGGATTAGTAATGGTATTTAAATTAATGATATCCTTTATTCAAATAATTGTTAATCCTGATAAAATGGATGATAAAGAACAAGGAATTGGAAATGTTTTAAAAAGAGTAATAATTTCTTTAGCTTTAATTGTTTTAGTGCCATCTATTTTTGATTTAGCAAGACAAGTTCAAGAATATATTTTACCAATTATTCCAAGAGTTATCTTAGGTGCAAATATTAATCCTGATATAAATGATCCTGATACTCAGGAAAAAATGGCTGAAACAGGAAGAATGATGGCATTTTATTCGTTTTTACCTTTTTTTGGGTATGATAATCTTAGTTGTGATGATGGTTCGATTATAGGGACGGGTACATCGCAAGTTGATGGTAGTAACGTTACAATTTATAGTGTTGAAACAGCGAGAGATCATATAATTGATACTGATGCTTGTAGTACAGATAAACATGGATATAAATATAATTATCGAATTCTTATGTCAACGATTGTTGGGGCTTACATTTTGTTTGTATTAATTCAGATAGCTGTTGAAGTTGCTGTTCGGGCAATAAAATTTGGTATATGTGAGCTTTTAGCTCCAATTCCCATTGCAAGTTATATAGATCCTAAATCTTCAAAACAAACTTTTGATAATTGGGTAAATACATCTTTAAAAACCTATGCAGATTTATTTATAAGAATAGTTTTATTGTATTTTATAATATTTATTTTTATGACTGTTTTTGATGATGCAACACTGGCTACTATGACTTCTAAATTAGGAGGAGATGGTTTGAGAAAGACATTTGTTATTTTGTTTATTATAATTGGACTATTGCAATTTGTTAAACAAGCACCAAAATTCTTAGAAAGTTTGCTTGGATTAAAAGGTGGAGATGGCAGCTTAATGGGAATGTTTAAAGGTGAAGGCTATAAGGCTATAAAAGAAGCATCAGCTATTCCTGGAACAGTTGCTGCAGCTGCTGGTTCTGCTATTGGTAATGCGAGATATGCATGGAAGAATGGAGAGAGTGGAATTTCTCTAATACGTGGAATTAGTGGAGCAGCTAGTGCTTTACGACGTGGAGCAACAGCAACACTTAGAGGGGAAGGTTGGAAAGGAGCTTATACTGATAATATTAGAACAACTACTGGTATTTCTCAAGCAAGAGTTAATGCTCGTATTATGGCTGCAAGGAGTGCTGAAGAGTATGATAGGGCTATCGCAGAAATAGATAATGATTCAAGTTTGTCGGCAGATGAAAAAAGAGCAGCTAAAGCAAGAGTACCAAGACCAATTCAACCTATACGTGAGAATATCCAAAATGCTATTAATAGATGGCAAGGAATGGAAAGCCCAACAGGAAGCTCTTATTCTAGTGCAGCTTCAACACTTGCTAGTTGGCGTGAAAAATATTATACTGGTG
>CAYTGK010000160.1:0-2257 GCA_964437305.1 uncultured Muribaculaceae bacterium | reverse complement strand
CCATAATATATCTTTAACCAAGTTTCATTATTATAAGTAGTTTTATCGGTTATAACTGAAAAAGTATTATCATAAATAGCTCCAAGAATATCTTTTCCTGGTTCTTTATAAACATTTAAATATTTGCCACTTGCATTAACAGTTACCTTTAAAATGTCTTTATCAGTAAAAGTTAAAGAAGATGCACTTATCCAGCCTCTTTGATTTTTACTATAATCGCTTGTAACTAAATAAGCAACGACTTTCCCACTTTCATCATGAGCTTCCATAAAAACAGTTGCTAAGTGACCTTTTTTAATTGTTTTATTACTTGATATATTTAAAGTAGCTGTATCATATACTTCAGTATCAGAATTAATTAACCCTACTTTTGGTGTATAATTAGTAGTACTTGAATATTCTTTATAAGTATAATTATTCTCAGTTTTTAAATTGTTACTATTATATTTTCCATTTTGAGTTTGATTAATCTTTTTAACATAAGAAGAATGAATATAAACATAAGAATTCCAGTTATAATAAGTTGTAGCTCCATATCCCATAATACTAGTTCTAGCATTATTTAAATTAGCATCGGATACTACTTTATACCATTTATTATTTCCATTAACAGGTGTACCAGTTACTTCATCTAAAATAATTACAATTGTCTTTTTGGGGTCAACTGTATAAGGTGGAGGACTCAATGTATTAGGTTCTCTTCTAACGTTTAATGTATTAGTATTATTGGCATCTGTTATTCCGAGTTGATAATAATTATAATCTAAAAAGCCATTCTCTCTATCAAATTGATAATAATAATTAGCAGCTTTTTCTCCCCAATAAGGATCACTTGCATACATAACATTCATACCAATTGATTTATTACCCATATTAGAGCTATGATAACGCCAATCAGTAGGGCGTGCATAACCATAGTTGATATAAGAATTAGCATGATAAATAATACTTTGATAAGGATTTAAATAACCTGTTGCATTATTATAAGCATTACCATCAGTTGCATTATGTCCAAATAAATTATTTTTTTCTCTAGCAATAGTACTTTGTCCAAGGGCTGATTCATTAGTAGCTAAAGACATCATTAAAATAGCATTAGCACCATATAAATGTTCAGCTGATTTAAAATAGATACCTGTTCCAAACATATTAGAATAACCTTTTACATATTCTTTACCATAAATTGTTCCAACTAATCCTCTTGTATTTTTTAAATAAGCATCAATATCATCACTTGAATAATTGGTTTTAGCACGATGTGGTAAATACATATAGTAATTATAATAAGGATTATTTTTATTAACACTATGATCATAATTACCATTTTTATAATCAATTATCAAATCTTCTAACTTTGTATAAAAATAATTTCCATCATAACTATAATACTTACCAGCTGTTAACATACTAGGTTTTTTATCAATAACTCTGCTTGCTTGTTCATATTCTTTCTTAATATTGGCTGAATAATAGTGGAAAATTTCCGTATCAGTAACTTTATAATAACTAAAATTACCTAAAAAAGTTATTGGTACTATTTGATAATAATCATTTTTTATCCAACCTGTAATAGCTGATGATTTTACTTTAATAGCATGATTATCATAATTAAAATCTAAAAATACTCCATCAGTTGCTCCATAGTTAGCACTATGATTTACATAATAAATTTCATTTTTAACAGTTTTATCAGAGTAATAATTGGTAACTTTATCTCCAACATCTAAATAAACAAGTGCCAATTTAGCATTAATAAACTTTGTAATATTATTCTTTCTCTCTAAAATTACAGCTCGATTATCGTTTAATTTATCAAAAGCTTGTTTAGCACTATTATAATCATTATAACATTTAACATTGGATAAATTTTTATTTTCACTTAAAGCGAGTTCAAAATTAGAACAAACCGTTCTATTCTTAACATCATCATAACTCATTGCTTTAACATTAAAGGTTCCTAAAAATAAAATAATACTAATTATTAATAATTTAAACTTTTTCATTTTACTCACCTCTACTATATAATAAGTATAACAAATTTTTAAATAAATGGTACATTGAATAATTCAAAACTTGTAAAATTGTGTCAATTATAATTAAAATATTAAATTGAGAAATTTATTTTGATAAGATTTAATTTACTTTGGTTTATAAAATATAAAGTTACAAGTTTATTATATATAAACCTATATAGAAAAAGAGTTAGATATACATATCTAACTAATTTTCTTTGATATTTTTATTTTCATCAATAATT
>CAYTGK010000159.1:0-2316 GCA_964437305.1 uncultured Muribaculaceae bacterium | reverse complement strand
TTAAACAACACATAAATTAAAGTTGTTGATACTATACCAATCGTACCTGTCATAAACCAATCTAAAGATGGTATGATTGGTAATAGTAGATAAGTTAATCTATTTAAAATTTGAAACACAAGTGGTAAATGATAGGAATAATTAAGAGATAAATAGGTATATAGAATATTATTTGCTATTAAAGGTATAATTTTAGCACATATATATTTAAATAATTCCTCTGTAGTAGATATTTTAAAAAGACTAGTATAATTTACTTCTAAAAGAATACAAATAATAGTTACTAAAACTAGTAAGAATTGATTTTTTTTATTACTGGATATTAAAAAGCCTCGGAATAACTCAAGAGTTATAATTGGAAATATTTGGGTTAGAATATTTTCTAAAATTCTTAGTAATGTATGATTATAAGGACTTTCTTGAAATCCAAAGAGAAAACCTAAATAAAAATAGACTATTTGATAAATAATAGCAATAATGATAGTATAAGTTAAGACCTTAGAATGATTAATTCGAATATAATTTTTCTTTTGATAAATAATTAGAATAATTAAAAGAATAAGCGATATAAAAAAATTACAGATATTAAAATAAAAATTGGAATAACTTGTTTTTAAAATAATAGTTAAAAATAGATAACTAAATAGAATAATTAATAAAGATTTATTTTTAATGTTTTTCATGATTAAGTACCATCTTTTCATAAAGCTGTTAAAACAATATCAGGATATATTTCTTTTTCTTCATAAATAGTTAGGTAAATAGTTTGACTTGAATTTGGAGAAATTGGTAGCGAATTTAAAAATTCGAACGTTATATTTCCTACTCCAATATTTAAAATTGTCATAAAACTAGTATCAAGTATAGTATTGTCTTTTCCAAAATAAAGATTAGCACGAAAGCCAAGATAATTTTTATTAGAATTGTTAGTAATTGTTAATAGATATTGATGTTCTTTTTGATTATTAGAGTGATAATTAGTATTTTCTACTAAAGTATAACTTGTTAGTTCTTCTTCGTAATCAAAAAGCATTAATTGGGCTTTTCCTTTCGTAATAATTGTATTTCTGATATTATTATCATAACTATCAAGATAAATATAATGGTTAACAAAATAATTTGCCGTTTCTCTTAAAGTCATGGTATTTATTATATTGTTTATAACTTCAAATGTTATTGAAACTGATATACTTTCCTTAGGTTTAATTTCTGATTTCCTATTAGAATTAGTTAGAAAAAAGTCTTTATTTTCTTTTATGCTAGGAAAAATAATATAATCAGGTTTTTCAATTTTTAATTGCCAATTATAATAAGTTATATTAGAATTATTGGTAATAATAATATCATAAGTAAAAATATTATCTTGACAATTAGTTTCTTGAAAAGTTAAAGTCATTTGAGAGGTTTCTTTCATATCAAGTTTTTCTTGATTTTTTTTGAGAATTTTGGTTGTACCTGTAATTTGTAAATTATTTTTAAGTAATCCATAACCACTTGCCATATATATTAATAACAATATGGATAACAAAGAAATTATTAAAAAATGATGATTTTTCCAAAAACTTTTTAAAGTTTTGAAATGATATTTTGGCATATTCATTTACTATTGGGAATTTAAATTCCTTTTTTATTTTTGCACATATTCAATAATACCTGTAATTGTTTTAGTCCTAATTTCTGGAACTTCTGTTGTTTCTTCATCATATTTAACTGTTACTTCCATTTTTGTATCATTTCCAGCTAAAAGTTCATTACTTGGATTAATTATTACATATTCAATAGCATTTGAACCATTTATATCATCAGGAGTTATTTGTAAGTTACCTAACTTAGCATCAATTGTCCCAGCATTAGTAATTGTTATTTCATAAGTTATTTTATCTCCTGGCTTTTCTAATTTGGCATCAAAAGTTGCTGAAGTATTTGTATATTTAGGAGTTCCTGGATCAGTTCCAACACTCGCTTCTTTAATCTCAATATTTGTAATTTTAACATCCCATTCACCAGTAATTTCAGCATTTCCATTAAATGATAATTCACTAGCAAAAGCTGAATAACCAACAGCCATAATCAAAACAGCTATTAATAAAGCAACAATTATAATATTTTTAGTATTTTTCATTTATATACACTCCTTTCTTTAAAATGCGTAGACACTATTAAAAAAATGGCAAAAAAATAAGCAACTTTTAGTAAAATACTAATTATTGCTATCCCCTATTTATTATATGCAACTCTTTTTTCTATGTTACATTTCAACTAAATTTTTAACATTTTAAAATAAACATACTATTTTTATAGAATAATTTACCTTTT
>CAYTGK010000158.1:0-2365 GCA_964437305.1 uncultured Muribaculaceae bacterium | reverse complement strand
GTTCTCCCTTACGTGCTGATACAATTGTTGTAACAAGTTCAGGAAGTGAAGTTCCCAGTGCAACAATTGATAAAGAAATAACTCTATCACTTACTCCAATTATTTTAGCTATATTAGAAGCATGATTAACAACTAATTTACTTCCAACAATAATTCCAGCTAATCCAAGAAAAACAAACCCTAATGATACCCAAATATTATACTTAGGCTTTTCTTTTTTATCAAAAGGTTTCTGTTTAGCAAGTGTTAATAAATAATAAATAAAGATAGTAAAGAAAATTAATATTACAAAAGCATCTCCTCGACTTATTTGATTAACAGTTGCATTAGCTAAGTTAACATCTGAAAATAAAACAACTAATAAAACTGAGATAAGGATCATTAAAGGTAACTCTTTTTTGACTGTATTATCTTTAATTTTTAAAGGACACATAATTGCTGCTACTCCTAAAATTAACAATATATTTAATATATTACTACCAATAACATTACCTAAAACCATATCTGTATTATGCGATGCAAGAGCACTCATGGAAACAGCAAATTCTGGAGCACTTGTACCAAAGGCAACTATAGTAAGACCAATAAGCATTTTTGAAACTTTAAAATTTTGAGCTGTTGATGAAGCACCATCTACAAAAATATCAGCTCCTTTAATTAAAAAAATAAAACCTACTATTAATAACAAAATATTAATTAACATAAGTCACTCTCCTATTTTAATTCTCTATTTTTTACTTCCACATAGTAATTATACTCAATATTATATTAATTGCAAGATTTTTTAAATTTTAGATTTATATTTAAAACTATTTATTTAATCATCTTAATATAGTATAATAATTAAGAATTAAAAAAAGGATGATTATATGTTTGAATTAGTATCTAATTATACTCCAAATGGAGATCAACCAGAAGCTATAGAAAAATTAGTTGAAGGTATCAAAAATGGTGTTAAACATCAAGTATTACTTGGAGCAACTGGAACTGGTAAAACTTTCACAATTGCTAATGTTATAAAAGAAATAAATAAACAAACTTTAGTTTTAGCTCATAATAAGACCTTAGCTGGGCAATTATATTCTGAGTTAAAAGAATTGTTTCCTAATAATCGTGTTGAATATTTTGTATCTTACTATGATTATTACCAACCAGAAGCTTATGTTCCATCAAGTGATACTTATATTGAAAAAGATGCTCAAATTAATGATGAAATTGATGAATTAAGACATTCAGCTACTAGTGCTCTATTATCACGTGATGATGTAATTGTAGTTGCTAGTGTTTCTTGTATTTATGGTATTGGAGAAGTTGAAGAATATCGGAATAAAACTTTAACTTTAAAAGTAAATGATAGTGTTGATAGGAATCAAATTATGTTAAAATTAGTTGATATGTTATATGAAAGAAATGAATTTGATTTTAAACGTGGAACTTTTAGAGTACGAGGTGATACATTAGAAATTATCCCTTCAAATGAACATACTCATGGTATCAGAGTAGAATTTTTTGGAGATGAAATTGATAGAATCAGTGAAATTGATGTTTTAACGGGAGGAATTTTAAATAATAAAAAAAGTGTTACAATTTTTCCAGCCAGTCATTTTGTAACTAATGAAGATACTTTAAAACAAGCTATTAAAAATATTAAAGAAGAATTAACAGAAAGAATTGAATATTTTAATCAAAATAATAAACCTCTTGAAGCCGAACGAATAAGAGAAAGAACCAATTATGATATGGAAATGTTAGAAGAAACAGGTTTTTGTCATGGAATTGAAAATTATTCAAGACATTTGGCTTTAAAAAAAGCAGGGGCTACTCCAACTTGTCTACTTGATTTTTTTAACAAAGACTTTCTATTAGTAATTGATGAATCTCATGTTACTATTCCTCAAGTAAGAGGTATGTATAATGGTGATAGAGCTAGGAAATTAAATTTAGTTGATTATGGTTTTCGTCTTCCAAGTGCTCTTGATAATAGACCTCTTAAGTTCCAAGAATTTGAATCAAAGCTTAATCAAGTGATTTATGTTTCAGCAACTCCAGGTGATTATGAACTAAGTTTAACAAACGGAAAATATATTGAGCAAATAATAAGACCAACAGGTCTTTTAGATCCAACCATTGAAGTCAGAAAAACAATGGGACAAATTGAAGATTTAGTTGGTGAAATAAATGATAGAATTGGAAAAAATGAAAGAGTTTTAGTTACTACTCTAACAATTAGAATGGCTGAAGAATTAACTAATTATTTAAAACAAATTGATATCAAAGTTGCTTATCTTCATTCTGAAATTAAAACTCTTGAAAGAATGAAAATTATAAGAGATTTAAGACTTGGTACTTATGATGTATTAGTTGG
>CAYTGK010000157.1:0-2414 GCA_964437305.1 uncultured Muribaculaceae bacterium | reverse complement strand
AAAAATGGCTAATAAAAAAATAACTAGTCGTGATGTTGATTTTGCTAAATGGTATACTGATGTTGTGTCAGCTAGTCATTTAGCAAGTTATTCGAATGTAAAAGGATGTATTATTTTGGAACCTTATGGGTATGAAATTTGGGAAAAGATTCAAAATGTCATGAATGATATGCTTAAGAAAAGTGGACATAAAAATATTGCCATGCCAATGTTAATACCAGAAAATTTAATGAAAAAAGAGGGAGAATTAATTAATGGATTTGCGCCAGAAGTTGCTTGGGTTACTGAAGGTGGTAATGAAAAGTTAGAAGAGAGAATGTGTATAAGACCAACTAGTGAAACATTGTTTAGTGATTATTATTCAGGAATTGTGAAGTCTTACCGAGATTTACCTATTAAATATAATCAATGGTGTACAGTGTTACGATGGGAAAAAGAAACAAGACCGTTTTTAAGAAGTCGAGAATTTTGGTGGCAAGAAGGACATACTATTCATGAAACTAAAGAAGAAGCTGAAGCTGAAGCTAAGTTTATCATGGATGAAGTTTATAAAAAAATGTTCTATGATTACTTTGCCATTCCAGCTATAACTGGCTATAAAACAGATAAAGAAAAATTTGCAGGAGCTGATTATACTTTAACAATCGAATCTTTAATGTATAATGGAGTATCTTTACAATCTGGAACTTCTCATTACTTTGGACAAAAATTTTCTAAAGCTTATGATATTAAATTCTTAAATAGAAACAATGAATGGGAATATGTCTATCAAACTTCTTGGGGAGCATCATCAAGAATGATTGGAGCTATTATCATGGTTCATAGTGATGATGATGGTCTTGTATTACCACCAAAAATTGCTCCAACACAAGTTGCAATTATTCCAATTGGTACAGATTCTGAAATATTAAATTTGGCTAATAAATATAAAGAAGAATTAGAAACAAAAAATATAACCGTTATCGTGGATAATTCCGATAAAAGTCCAGGATTTAAATTTGCTGAAGCGGAAGTTAAAGGTATTCCAGTTCGAATTGAAATAGGAAAACGAGATTTAGAAAATAATCAAGTAACATTAGTGAGACGAGATACCAAAGAAAAAATCTTAGTTTCTAAAGATTCTGATATTGCATTAAAAGTTTCAGAATTAATGGATAATATTCAAAGTAATCTATTAGAAAGAGCTACAAAACGTCGTGATGCTATGACTTATACTGCCAAGAATTTAGATGAAGTAAAGAAAATCATGGATACTTCTTTAGGATTTATTAAAGCTGATTGGTGTGGTGATCCTGAATGCGAAGATAAGATGAAAGAAATTAAAGGCTTAAAATCTCGTTGTATTTTAAAAGATGAAAAAACATTAACTGGTAAATGTGTTGTCTGTGGTCGACCAGCTAAAGACCTTGTTGTTTGGGGGATTCAATACTAATGAAACTATTCTTTGTAACTAGTAATCCTCATAAAATAAAAGCAGCTCGAAAATATTTAGAAAAAAGTTTGGAAATTCAAAGTATTAGTTTTGATTTACCAGAGATTCAAGGTACTTCAAGAGACGTTGCAATTAGAAAAGCTAAAGATGCTTATAAGAAAATAGGAAAGCCTCTGTTTATTGTTGACTCTTCATTTAAAATTAAAGCCTTAAATGATTTTCCTGATGCTTATGCCTCTTATGTTGAACATACGTTAAAAGATACTGGTATCTTAAAACTTATGGAAGGAGAAACAGATAGACGTGCAAGTTATGTTGATACCTTAGTTTATATAGATAAATACGGCTATCAAGTCTTTATTTCGGAAACTAAAGGTTTAATCAGTGATACTTCCTTTGAAGGAAGTGGAGAACCATTTGATAAAATATTTATTCGTAATAAAGATCAATTTCCAATTGCTTACTATGATAATTTAGGGGATACTATTTATCAAAATAAGACATATTTAAAATTAAAAGAATTTTTCCAAAAAAGAAAAGTAGCTCGGGGAATAACTTTCTTTGATGATAAAGTATTATTACTCCATAGAAAACGCACGGAAGGGAAAGAAAGATTAGAATATTATTCCATTCCTGGTGGTGGTTTAGAAAACTCAGAAACTCCAGAAGATGCTGTTATTAGAGAAATGGAAGAAGAAACAAGTATTAAAATAAAAATTAATGCTTATTTAGACTTTGAAGAATATGATACGGGAGTTTGTTATTATTTTTATACAGAATACCAAAGTGGAGAGATAGCCTTAAGTGGCGAAGAAAAAGAAAAAAATAATCCTGATAATTTTTATGAAATAGCCTTAGTCCCTGTAAATGAGTTAACTAATTTAAAAATGTATGGTCTTGGTATTTCAATGATAGAAAAAGCTTATAAAATTTATCAAAATAAATAAAGTTTGGTTACTTATCAAACTTTTTTACATATAAT
>CAYTGK010000156.1:0-2424 GCA_964437305.1 uncultured Muribaculaceae bacterium | reverse complement strand
TCATATTTTTCTTTACTTTTCTTTTAATATAGTGTAATATATTAAAAAGTTGGAAGTGATATTATGGATGTTAAAGATTTAAATGAAGAAGAATTATATCAATATGTGTTACCTATTCTTTTGGAAATTAATAATAGTTATTTATATTTAATGTTTGATGATGAAACTTTAAAAGAAATATTTTCAAAATTTATTTATGATGCAACTAAACAATATGAAAAGAATATTAGTTATTCTACTTTTATAAAAGATATTATTATTAAAAAATATGAAAATATTATTTCTGAAATAGTAAAAGAAAAACCAATGGAATTAATAGATAATTATGTTAAACTTAATTATAAGGATGATAGTGATTTTCAAGAAATAGTTAATTTTTTAAGAAATTTTACTGACTTTTTAAAATCACTTTCTGATAATGAAAATATTGAGTTAATTTTTGAAGTTGTAAAAAACAATACCATTATTAATACTTTATTAAAAGAAGTAGTTAATAAAATAATAAATGATAAAAAATATCGTTATTTAAAAGATAATCCAAGGTTAGAAACTTTAATTGATGTTTATACAATACTTAATCAAATTGATTTAGAGCAGTTTGCAGAAAATAGAAAAGTAGAAGTTTCTGATTATAAAATAAGTGATTTTTTTCAAGATGGTTATTTAGATATGGAAAAATTATATTCTCAAGAAATTCGCAAGAAAAATTTATTAACCTATCAGGAAGAAATAGAATTAGGAAGAAGAGCTAGGAATGGCGATAAAGAAGCTATAAATATGCTAGTAGAACATAATTTACGATTAGTTGAAACAATTGCTAAACGTTATTCAGAAAAAGGACTTTCTTTTGATGATTTAAGACAAGAGGGGAGTTTGGGTCTTACTGTAGCAGCTTCAAAATTTGATCCTGATAAAGGATATAAATTTTCAACTTATGCTGGTTGGTGGATCAATCAATATATTCAAAGAGCCATTGAAGATAAAGGCAATATAATAAGAATTCCTGTACATATGAGAAGTGAGTTACGTAAATATTCCAAATTAAAAGACAAATTATGGAGTAAGTTAGGTCATGAACCTAGTTGTTATGAAATGCAAAATGAATACAATATGACTCTTGATTATGTTGATTATTTAGAACAACTTTTATTAGAGCCAATAAGTTTAGATAAACCAATTACTTCTGATTCAGAAGATTATTCTTTAAAGGAAAATTTAATTTCGGAAACTAAAGATTTTACATCAAATATTGATACCTTTGACGAAATATTAAAGGGAGTTAATTTAACAGTAAAAGAAAAAGATGTATTAATAAGATATTATAAATATGGTGAAACAGACAATAAGATTGGTATATATTATAATATAACAAGACAAAGAGTTGCTCAAATTAGAGGAAATGCTATAGCTAAAATTAAAAGAAATCCTAAAAAGAGAGCTGAACTTGCTATTTATGCTGAAGAATTATCAATAGTTAAAAATATGCAAATGGAATCAACAACTTCCTTTGCTACTATAATAAAAGACGTTTTTTATAAAGTAGAAGTATTTTTTGAAAATAACTCTTCTAAAATCATAACTCTTTTAAAAAACTTAAATTTTAATAAAACCGAATGTTTATGCTTTGTATTAGATTTTGGTTTTAAAATGGCACCTAGACTTATTTATAAATATAGTTTAATATCCAAAAATGATTGTTTAAATACTTTAAATAAAATAAATAGTAATTTCCAAGCATTAAATGAATATATAAATAATTCATCTCAAATAATTACAGAATTAAACTTAGAAACAGAAAATCTTGAATTTCAAAAAATAATGAATGATAAGTTTGAAAAAAGTAGTTTTGCTGAAAAAATTAAATTAAGAGTTTCTTATTATTTTGCTTTTCCTAATATTTCAAGATTTATTTATATATTAAAAGAAAGTAATTTTGAAATAGAAGATATTGTTTTCCTAGTTTTAAGATATATCTTTGATTTTGATGATACAATTATGAAATTAAAAGGATATACTACTAAGAGAAGTTTTAATTATATTGATAAGAATTGTTTATTAAAAATAAAAGATTCATGTTATATAGAAGAAATATGTAATTATTTAAAAAATCCTGATACAGTATTAGAAGAATTACAATTAATAGAATTAAAAGAAAAACAATTCATTAAAAAAGCTTGAAAAGGGATTTTTTCTATGATATTATTTTGACGGTGATTTAAATGTGGGATGTTATTGTTGATACGTTAGTTGATTTAATAAAAATTATTCCATTTTTATATATAGCTTTTTTAATTATGGAATATTTAGAACATAGAGTAAAAAAGAAAAGTAATAGTTTAAAAGATAAAAAATTAGGACCTTTAATTGGTAGTTTTTTAGGAGTAATTCCTCAATGTGGTTTTTCAGTTATGGCTACCAATTTAT
>CAYTGK010000155.1:0-2459 GCA_964437305.1 uncultured Muribaculaceae bacterium | reverse complement strand
AATAATAAAACTGATGAAAATTCATCAACTAATGATACGACAACTGATAAAAATACACAAACTGAACAAACTGCAACTTTAGAAGATATTATCTACCCATTATATTTACCTACAGGCACAGTACTTGAAGAACAAGAAAAAGTAAGTAAAACTGATGGAGAACGTGTTATTCTAACATTTGGTGGTGAGAAAGGCTTTACTTTAGTTGAAGAAACAGCCTCAGTTGCTAAAGAATTTACAGTTATACCAACTTATGGTGAACCACTTATGGTAAATGATACAATTGGAGCTGTAACTGATAATTCACTTAATTGGACTAGTGGTAATATTGAATACTATATTGTATCTGATGTTATGAGTGCCAAAGAATTATTAGAAATTGCTAATTCTATAAGTGCAGATGCTACTGTTGCTTCATTAAAATAAGAAAATAATTAATGCTTAATTTAAGCATTAATTTTATTTTAAACGTTAAATTCTAAAATATCTTGTCTTTCAAAATAACTATTATATTGATTTAATTCTAAACAGTTAGTTTTTAAATGCATTCTATTTAAGTAATAACAAGTAGTATAAAGAATACCTATAAAAATACCATTTACATAAAGAATTATGCGATTACCTCGAAATTTAATATGTTGATTATTTAAAAATCTATTAATATATTTTAAAATATCTAAATCGTTATTTTTATCAAACCCTACATCATATAAAAAATTAATATCTAAAATTAGTTCATTTTTATTTATTTTATATTTAGTTTTCATATTATTATTTTGTTTTAAATTAAAAAAAATATACAAATATTAACTTTTAAATTGTTATATTATATATTTTATAAAAATAAATAATGAGAGGAAGAAAAGCACAAAGCGAAAAGTTTTATATTTGAATTCGGTAGTAAATATAATTCTATTAAAAAAGCAATTCTTCCCCTCTATATATAATATACACAGAAAAAATTTGATTTGACCAAAAATATTAAAATTTAACTAAAAACATTAAAAAGTAAGTATATATACAAGATACTTAGAATATGTTATAATACCTATTGAAAGGAGTATGTATGATCTTATTAGTAATTATTATTATAATTATTTTAACTTCTATTAAACAAGTTGATGAATATGAGCGGGGAGTAAAATTTTCATTTGGTAAATATAACAAAATTATGAATCCTGGTTGGCATTTGGTTTTACCAATTATTCAGTCATTTAAAAAAATTGATATAAGAACAAAAGCTGTCGATGTACCTGAGCAAGATGCTATCACCAAAGATAATGTTTCCATTCGCATTAATGCTGTTATTTATTATAAGATATTTGATGCTAGTAAAGCTATTTTAGAGGTTGAAAATTTTCATTATGCTGTAAGTCAACTTGCCCAAACAACTATGCGTAATGCAGTTGGTGAAGTTAGTCTTGATGAACTTTTAAGTCAAAGAGAAGTTATTTCTAAAAAAATTTGTGAAATAATTGATAAAGCAACTGATCCTTGGGGAATTAAAGTTGAAAATGTTGAATTAAAAGATGTATCTTTACCTGAAGAAATGAAAAGAGTAATTGCTAGAGTAGCAGAAGCTGAACGTGAAAAACAAGCTGTTATTACAAAAGCTAAAGGTGAAGTTGAAGCAAGCAATAATTTAGCAACGGCTGCAGAGAAATTGGCTGAAAATCCAATTGCTGTTCACTTAAGAACTCTTGAAACTATTAATGATTTAAGTAGTGATCAATCTAATACAGTAATTTTTGCTCTACCAGTGGAAGTTCTTAAAACCTTTGATAATCTAAGTAAGAAAAAATAAAATAAAAAATTTAATATCTAGAAATTTGATATTAAATTTTTTAATGCAATTCTTTACAAATACCAGAATATGGTTCATAGAAACAATGATTTTTATAACTACCACTTAATCTCTGTTCATACCAATAAGAAACACAAGTTGCACCATTACTTGGAGCATAAAACCATAAAGCATTAGTTGCTGGATAATAAGATTCACCATTTAATACTCTTTTAGCTAGCTTTTTTTCATTATTAGTAGCTGCTGAATAAAAAAGTTCACTATTAACCCCAGCAAAACCTCCAGGAGATTGGTAAATAACATCATAAATAGACCTTGTATTTTTAAAAGTTAAACAATTAGCAAGCGCCCGATTAACAACAACATTACCAACCATTAACATTCCAAGATTTCCTTCTCCCAATGCCTCAGCACGCATTAATCGAGCTAGTAAATCTAATTCTTTTTCAGTATATTTAATAACAGGCATAAAACCTCCTTTAATATTATATGTTTAAATATATATTTAAACTACAATTATGATAAATTTTTATTAATAAAACTTGTAATAACTAAAATATTTTATAAAAGATATTTAATTAGATTTTTATAAAACGTTGATTTAAAACTAACTTTCACTTAATGTTAAAACTGAAATTTACTATTAAAATTAACG
>CAYTGK010000154.1:0-2534 GCA_964437305.1 uncultured Muribaculaceae bacterium | reverse complement strand
TAAAATACCAATTATATAAGTAATAACTCCAATTACTATAAATGGACAAAGTAAAGAAATTAAAATATTTCGTTTACTAATATTTTGTTTACATAAACAACATAAAACTCCTTTTTCAATATGGACTCCATAAGTTATATTTTTAAATTTAGCTCCATTTAAAACATAAGATAAACTATGCAATATTTCATGTAAACATAAATAAGGTATCATTAAAAAAAAGATAATGATTAAATCTATCTCTGAGATTTTTATATCTCGATAAAAGAAATAAGTTAAAATAATCATGATGACCAAAAGAATAATTGATAAAATTTGTAAAAACATTCCTCTCATTTCAAATAAATAATATTTTTTATTTTTCATATTACACCTATTTAATCTTAAAAGTTAAAATTACATTACCTTGACCTAAAATACTTTTTAATTCTTCCTTATTAGTATCAATAATCTCTCCAAGTTTAGTAAAATTCCAAGTATTTTCATCATAATAAACTGTTATTTCATGTCCTTGATATAAAATTATATCCCCAGGCTTTGTCGTAATATTTTTATCATTAGTAGGTAAATCAAAACCTAAATCTCCAACTTTCTCAAAATTACCATAATCATGAGCATTCACTACTATATCTTTTTCTTCTAATTTTTTTACAAATTCTCGACTGGAAGAATTATCCTCTAATTTTACTTTAAATTCATAATTATTAACTATTAACATTATTTCATTTATCATACTATCTCCCTCTAATTCTTTATTTCCGTTATTATCTTTATTATTCATAACTTTAAAAGTCATCAATAAACTAACTACTAAGATTAGAAAAACGATTATAACTATTACTTTCTTATTCATTATTTTAACCTTTCTTTAATTATATCACTACTTTCTAATTCTCCAACTAATAAAGATGAATTAGAATTATGTTTTAAACTATTATTTTTAACTATTCGTTCATCATAATTAGCATAACAATATTTACAAAAATGCTTACAAGTATTATAAACCCCTATATCAACCATCTCTGCACAACCACAACTTCGAGCTTTCCATTCTTTAAACTCTTTACCAGTTAATTTAAAAGCAAGTTCTTTTGATAAACATTCTCCCTTAATAAAACCATATTCAATTAAATTCTTTTCTTCAAAACAAGTCTGAACTGTCATATTATGACTTCTTGCAATAGCACTAAAACTTAACCCTATCTCTTTATAATCATCTTCTGTTAATTCTTGATAATTTAAAATTTTCTTATTTTTCCGAACATTTTTATATTCATCAAGAAATGATACAATTATATGTTTTACATAACCATCTAATAAACTACACATTCTTTCAAATGCTCTTTTATGATAAGAAATATTATATTTTTTACTAATGAATATTGGATCATATCTTAGATACAAGTTATCAATTCCTATTATTTTTGAAATTTCTTTTATAGATTCAATTATTTTACTTTTCATTGGAACATTAGGTTCAATATCTTCTTTATAAGGAGTTAAAGTTACATGAAATAAAATAGGTTTCTTAATTTCCTCTAAATATTTAACAATTGGACTAGGATTTTTAGTACAGAACAAAATAGCATCAACATTAGAAAAGTTAATTCTACTAACAAGTTTAGGATTAAAAGGATTTCTAACATCAACATACCCTTCTCTATAACGTTTCATAAACCACTCAGTATAAAATGCCACAATATCACATCTTCCACTTACCATTAAAATCATAATATCTCCTGATTATTTTTTGTTTATTATTTTTGATGTTATCAACAAAACTATACTTGGTAATAAAAACTCTAAACTTCTTGCAATTATATAAGTATAAAAAGGAGATGAAGTCTCAATCTTATCATATTTAAAATAATCAATTCCTAAGATTACTACAAAACCTATTAATAAAATAATTGCAATTACCATTAAAAATTTTGAAATCTTTTTTTTATCCATATCTTCTCCTATTATTTATTTTTATATTCTTGAATATTTTTCTCAATTATTTCCTGATTTCTTGTTTTTTTATCTTTCAAAATTACTAAGAATACTAAAAGAAATATAATGTATAACATATTAAGTCCTAAAACTAAATTAATACCTGTTGCATAACACATAAAGTAATAAAGAATATCTTTTCTTTCTATATTATTCTTCTTAATTTCTGCTAAAAAGAAATATTTAACAACAAAATAAGAAACAATGATTGCTACTATACTATAAGATGTCAAAGTATTAAAACTAATTCCTAAAAGATAATGAATATACTTAAATATTAAAGCTAAAATTAAATATTTAATACTAATTTTAAAAAAACTAAAGACTCGATTATTCATATGACACCATTTTAATTATACAACAATCTAAATTATTAGTATATATTTTTTTCAAACTAATTAAGATTTTCTCAAAGTAAAAATGTTATAAGTTAGATATAGCTATTGCTTAAGTATAAAATGTGAATAAATAAAATAAAAACATCTAGTTGAATTAAATTCGGTTAGATGTTTTTTATACTCTAATGAGTAAGGTAAAAC
>CAYTGK010000153.1:0-2538 GCA_964437305.1 uncultured Muribaculaceae bacterium | reverse complement strand
GAGCAATTAAACAAATGGTAAAATATCAAGATGAATATGATTCATTTATTTTTGTCGCTGATTTACATGCGATTACAGTTTCTCAAGATCCTCAGGAATTAAGACATAATATTCGAAGTTTAATTGCTATTTATCTTGCTTGTGGAATAGATCCAAAGAAAAATACAATTTTTATTCAATCAGATAATGTTTATCATGCCAACATATCATGGCTACTTGAATGTTTAACTCCTTATGGGGAATTAGGAAGAATGACTCAATTTAAAGACAAAAGTCAGAAACATCAAAATTTTGGAGCTGGTTTATTTACTTATCCAGTTTTAATGGCTGGAGATATATTACTATATGATACTGATTTTGTTCCAACTGGAATTGATCAAAAACAGCATGTGGAGTTAGCTAGAAACATTGCTTCTCGAGTTAATAAAAAATATGGGGATATCTTTAAAATACCTGAACCATTAATTGCCAAGGAAGGAGCTAAAATTTGTGATTTAGTAGATCCAACTAAGAAGATGAGTAAATCAAGTGAGAATCCTAAGGGAGTAATTTATTTATTAGATGATGCTGATACTATAAGAAAAAAAATCATGGGAGCAACTACAGATTCAGAAATGGAAATTAGATATGATGAAGATAATAAACCAGGTATTAGTAATTTAATGAATATATATGCCTGTTTAAGTGGAAAAACTATAGATGAAATAACGGAAAAGTTTAAAGGTACAAATTATGGAACTTTTAAAAAGGAAGTTGCCAATTTAGTTATAGAAACTCTAATTCCAATTCAAAAAAGATATAATGAATTAATCAATAGTAAGGAACTAGATGAAATTCTTGATAAAGGAAAAGATAAGACAACTGAGATTGCTAAAAAGAAATATTTGTTATTAAAAGATAAAATGGGACTTGGAAGATAACTACAAAGTAGGTTCTTCAATTTCCGCGACATCAAAGTTAAGATTACGATAATTGGTAATTATTATATAAAGGATAATAAGTGATGCAATTAAAGCAAGCCAAGAAGCTAAGATTTGTAAACTTGAGTTAGGGTCATCATAATTATTACTTACTCGTCTTCTTTCATAAGCATCATATACAAAATAAATACCAAGTAAAACTACTACTGTTCTATTAATTAAAGAAATATTAAGAGCATCTTTATTAGAAAAAAGCCCACTTTTATTTTCCCGTTGGAGTTTTTCATTATAAGCAACAATCACGGAGACTATTAAAGTTAAAATAAATAAAATAATTCCAATTATTTGACCATTGACAAGTTCAATTTGTTTTTCATTTTGATTACTCATATTTAATTATATAAGAAAAAATCTCAAAATAATACTTGAGATTTTATTTTTTAATCAGCTTTTTTTAAATTTTTTATTATTATCTTATGAATGATACCATAGATAATTAAGACAACAATCATTACTATAAAAATTATCATTGATAAATTTAAACTATAGTTAAGAGGATTTGTTAAAATATCCATGATAAGTGGAATATCAGATGAGATTTTATTACCTAAAGATAATATAAGTATCGTTCCAGTAATAATCGTAATAGATGATAGCAAAGTTGTAATAGCAATTGATTTTATCCATTTACATTCTTTCCACTTTAATAGTAAAAGACCAAGAACGGAAATTATCACACCAACAATAAAATAAGTTAAAAATTTATCACTTAGAACAGTTTTTACTAACATAAGATCTTTAGTTTTAGGATTATTTTTAATTACTTCATCATAATCACTGGTATTTGGAATTGCATCTTGAAATTCATCGACAATATCTTGAACTATTATTAAAATGTTTTCTTTCTCATGCTCACTAAAGGTATAATAGCCTAGATCATTTATTTCATCAATAGCATTGCTTACAAAATTATTAATTTCTTCACTTTCAATTATCTTTCGATTTTTACCAGTTAAAATATAATCAATTACATTACTGGTAACTTCTCCAAATAAATTTTTAATTTCTTTAGTATCAATTATTTTTATAACAATATCTTTTTTTATACCATATTCTTGAGCTTTTTCATAAATAGGTTCTAAAGCCTCATTAATTTTTTCACCAGCTTTAGGATTTTCATTCATTGTTTTTTCAATATTTAAATTAATAATAGCTTCCTTTATAGTATCTTTATTAATAGCATTTCTAAGAGGTAATAAAAATAAAATACTTGCTATTGAAACATAAAGTGCAATTGTTAAAATAAAAATAGCCAATCCTTTTAAAAATTTCATAAATCACCTTCTTTGGTTATAGTATAGCAATTTATTTTAAATAAAACAATAATTAAGTGAGTATTTTTAAAAAAAGTTGCATATTATATAGAGTTGGATAAAAAATTGTTACTATTCAAAATTAAATTTTTCTTATTTTAATTGTTCTGATATGTCTTTGATACCAAAATTTATAACGTTTTTACTTTAACATTTTTATTAACTTTTATCTTGATATTTATCAGTATTATAATAGTAAGTAATTGACTGTAAATACTAAATTTTAAACTAATACAGTTTAATAA
>CAYTGK010000152.1:0-2559 GCA_964437305.1 uncultured Muribaculaceae bacterium | reverse complement strand
CATCTGAAGTCTGAGTTTCATCTACATTGTTAGAAGTATCAACATCTGTTGAATTGTTACTCTTATGTCCATATATTCTTATTAAATCATCTACTACTTGATTTGCCCAACCTTTATAATTAATTTCTCCTGTATTAACATCAACATACTGCGTAATCTCTGGCATTTCATAAACAGCATTAATACCATCTGCATTTACATGACTTATCGTAATTGGTGATGTTCCACCGTTTATTATTATACTTGACGCAGCTGAAACTAAAAATGTCTCTAATTCATTACCATCTGAAAAAACATAATCTTCACCAGTTATCAATGATGTTGCTAAACCAGTTGCTTTATCCTCTATTACTTCTTGAACTCCTTCCATAAGAGGATCTATTGCAAAATTCTTAGCAATAAATTTTCCAACTTTTAAAGCTGTAGAATCCAAATCTGTTATTCTAAATACGGTATCTACCAATTTATTACCATGTGATATTCCTGGCATAGCACCTAATGCCGTTTCTAGGGTTGCTTCAATTGCTGCATTAACTATTCCAACTGTATAAGCTGTTCCTGTTGAATATCCTTCTCTTCTCATTTGCTTAGCTGTTCCTCCTGCAGATGATAGTGCCATAAAAACTGTTCCTAATGAGCTTCCTGTTGCCATACCAATAACAATAGATGGTAGCATACGACCTACTGCTCCACCTATTTGATTAGCATAAGATAAGCCTGTTTCACTTACTCCATCTTCCATTAACCCTTTACAAATATCAGCAGATTCATCATCTATACATCCATTAGCTATTGCCATATCTAAATATGTCAACGTCCCATTAGCAGATTTTTTTTCTAGTTCTGCTCTTTCACTATCTGTTAAATTTGGATTCATACTTAAATTATTAAAAAATGTTTGACTTTCTTCATCTGTTGGTTTTCCACTAGCTTCATTTATAAAACTAATCATTAAAGCAATTTCTTGTGCCTCATATTCTTCTACTGAATAACTTAAATCGCCTGTAAAGAAATCACCTACATCTTGAAATGCTCCTATTACACCTAATACCGCAGAATTATATCCTGCTTCTAAATAAGTTCTCCAATCACCATCATAATTTTCTAGATGGGCCATTTTTTCACGTGCATTGGCTATTCCATGTTTTTGTCTTAAACTTGTTTCTTCTAATGTATCTAAAAATTCCTCTCCCTTTCCTTGGGATATTGCATAACTATATGCTGCTTTATCTTCTTCTGTCATCCATAAATATTCATCTTCAACAAATTTCTTAATATTATAATCACATGGGGATACAGATATTTCTTCTTTTAATACTTCTTTTATTTCATCGCCACTTTTATCTTTAAATTGGGGATGTGTTTCAATTAAAGTATCAATGACAACTGCAAAATTTATATCACTTTCATCTATACCATTTTCTCTTACATATGCACTGAAATCTGAAAATATTAGCCCTAGTGGTCTATCTTCTATATTTCCTCCCAAATTTGAACATAATTCTGCTTCCCAACGAAAAAAGTCATTAGCATATTTATCCTCAACCGTCTCCCCATCGGCAATTGCATTATATGCATATCTACAATTTTTAGCAAAGTTTAACTGTGCATCTAACACTGGAACATTTTGTCTAGCTTCCATTAATTTTGAATTTAAGTCTTCTATTTGTGATTCAATTTCTTCGAGTTTTCCTCCTGCTTGCTCTCTTATACTATCAAAATCATACTCATCTATTTCTTTATAGCTATGAAAAACTACTGTTTCACCTGTTATTGGATTATAAAATTTAGCTTCATTATCACCATTCATAGTTGCAATAAGTTGGTCTTTAAGCTTATCTTCAATTGGTCTGCCATCATCTAGTGATAATGCTCTTTTCTGTGCTTCTAACTCGCCAATTTGTTTCTCCATATCTACTATGTTTTTAGCATTTCCAGCATATGCACAAAGATCCATTAATCCTTCATAATCATTATTTTCTAAAAAGGTATTAACCCAAGCCATTTCTTCTTCTGGCAAATCAAATTGTTCAAAAAAAGCAACTGGACCTCCTTCAAAAGAAAATACAGCTATTAAAAAATCAAGCATACTAAAATTGCCTTCACTAAGATATTTTTCAAATACAGCTAACTCTTCATCACTTAAATTTAATTTAGCAAATTCATCATGATACATTGAATCAATTTGGAGTGCTAATTCTTCATTGGACATTTCATTAGAATTACTTAAAGACCCTTCTAATCCATTATTTTGAAATCCTACAATATTATTTAAATCAAAGATTTCATTTGTATCTGCAGAATCATCTGTAGCAGTCAACGATGAAATATTTGAATTAGCTTTATTTATATCAGAAACAAAATCTCCAGCATTTTTTATTTCTTGATCAACATTTTTTATATTAATCTTTGTTGTTGCTGTTTTAATTTCACTATTTAAATTTTGATAATTCGTATTTAAAATATTATTAGCTGTATTTAAATAACCATTAACTGTATTTAAAGATTCTATTACACTTTTTAATATTTCATCATCATAATATTTCATTTTGACACTCC
>CAYTGK010000151.1:0-2562 GCA_964437305.1 uncultured Muribaculaceae bacterium | reverse complement strand
TTATGGGGTGTAAATCATTATTTATTGGAATTCCAATTGGTATAGGTATTTCTTTCATAATCTATTTAGCTTTTGAAGAAGAAGTGAAGTATGTTTTACCACTTTCAGCTATTCTAATTAGTATATCTGCTGTATTTATATTAATTATTTTGATTATGAAATACTCAATGAATAAGATAAATAAGCAAAATACCATAGAAACAATTCGTAATGAAAATATTTAAAGAAAGGGCTTAAGGCCCTTTTAACTATGGTATAATAAAAAAGAAGTTTATTCTTAAAATAAATTTTTCATTGATATATGCTTTAAATGAAGGGAAGGGAAGTGAGGTTATTATGAATATTTTACTAATTGAAGATAATTTATCAATTATTAAAGGACTTGCTTATTCTTTTGAAAAGAATAAATATAATTTAATATTTAAAACAAATGTTAAAGAAGCTCGTGAGTATCTTAAAGAAAATAATCAAATTGATTTAATTATTTTAGATATAACTTTACCAGATGGAAATGGATTTGAACTGTTTAGTAAAGTAATTAAATATTTAAAAATTCCAACTATCTTTTTAACGGCGAATGATGAGGAAGATAGTATAGTCCGAGGTTTAGAAAGTGGAGCTGAAGATTATTTAACTAAGCCGTTTAGTACAAAAGAGTTACTTGCTCGAATTAATAAAATTTTTTTGCGAAATAAAAAGCAAAGTTTGATTAAAGTTAAAGATATAACGTTTGATATGGATAAATTAATTTTAAGTAGAGATAATGTTTCCATTGAACTTACACCTTTAGAATTAAAACTTGTTAATCTATTATTTTCAAATATTAATAAAGTTGTAAGTCGGAATACCATTCTAGATAAAATTTGGGAATGGACTGGTAATTTTGTTGATGACCATACAGTTACCGTTTATTTTAAAAGAATAAGAGAAAAGATAGGTACGGATATTATTGTTACAATTAAAGGTATGGGGTATAGAATAGATGAAGAATAAAGTTAAGTTTAAAAAATATTTAAGAAATATTGTGTTAATAACTATTATTTTAAGCAGTCTTTTTCTTTTATTAACTAGTTATGAATACCATATTTATACTAAAAATTTTAATAAGAAAATAGAGAGTATTGTTGCAGTTTTACAAAATAAATATCCAAATTTAAGTGAACTTGAAATTATAGAAATATTAAATAGTAAAGAAAATACTGATATATTAAAAAAATATGGATTAACAATTAAAAATAATTCAATTATATTAGAAAATACAAGAAGTTATCATTTCTTTTTAATTTTAAATAGTATAGTTTTAGGAATTGGGTTTATAATTTTAATTCTAATTTTTATAATATATAATAATAAACGGGAAAAGGAAATTTTAGATATTACCCATTATATTGAAGAAATAAATGAAGGAAATTATGAATTAAAAATTGACTCTATATCAGAAGATGAGTTATCAATTTTAAAGAATGAAATATATAAGACAACCATTATGTTAAAAGAAGCAGTCTTAAATTCTAATCAAGATAAATTAAATTTAAAGAAATCTTTAGAAGATATTTCTCATCAATTAAAAACACCAATTACTAGTATTTTAGTAATTTTAGATAATTTAATTGATAATGAAGATATGGATATTGAAACAAGAAATGATTTTATAAGAGATATTAAAAGGGAAGTTATAAATATTAACTTTTTGGTGCAAGCTATTTTAAAATTATCTAAATTTGATGCTAATACTATTGATTTTATCAAAAAGAATGTTAAAGTTCAAAAAATAATTGATGAAAGTATTAAAAATGTTTCTATTCTTTGTGATTTAAGAAATATTAAAATTATTGTTAAGGGAGATTCTAATATTACTTTGAAATGTGATTTAAAATGGCAAACGGAAGCTTTAACGAATGTCTTAAAAAATGCTATTGAACATTCTTTAGATAATAAAAGTATTGAGATTGATTATGAAGAAAATAATGCTTATGTTAAAATTTCTATTAAAGATTTTGGAAAGGGAATTTCTAAAAAAGATCTTAAACATATATTTGAAAGATTTTATAAAGGTGAAAATGCTCGTGATGATAGTATTGGAATAGGACTTGCTCTTTCAAAATCTATTATTGAAGAAGATAATGGAGTTATATCTGTTGAATCTTTAAAAAATGAAACTTGTTTTATTATAAAATATTTTAAATGATTTTTATAAAATTTAATACAATTAAATTAAAAAAAAGAACCTATGGTTCAATTAGTTTTTTGTAACAGATTTATTAGTTAAATTATCACTCAAAATTGGGTTGTTTGGAGTTTCTATTGAATAATTACCATCGGTTAGATAAATATAATATTTGTAGTCGCATGAGCCAGTTTGATTATGTATAGCTTTTACTTTAACGAAAGAAGATGTGAGGTCGTAATTGAAATGTTTTTCAGAATAGGGAATTTCTATATCATTTAATGTAATATTTGTTTCGTTGTCATTATTTAAACTACAACTTGGAGCATATTTATATTCAGTTTGACCAAAAAGACTACCCGCATTCTCACTACTTACTAAGTTTTCTACCCTGT
>CAYTGK010000150.1:0-2584 GCA_964437305.1 uncultured Muribaculaceae bacterium | reverse complement strand
GTAATTCTTTTATCTTTATAATAACCAGTATAAGCATACATTCCTCTAATATCATTAACTAACTTATAATCTCTTAAATAATTTGAAGCAATATATTTGGCTCTTAATGGATCACCTGACATCAAAACAATCTTTGCAATTTCTTCTTTTGAAGCTTTATTATGTGGGGTTGGCATATTATCATTCCTCCTTTTTTAACTTTTATAAAATTTCTAAGTATCCCCTATCAGCATTTTTTAACAAATTATATCTTTTATTAGAACATTCTATCATGTCTTAATATCAAAATCAAGTTTCATCATTAAAGTATCTATTTCTTCTCAATCTTGGTCATTCCACCCATATAAGGTTGTAAGACTTTGGGAATTTTTATACTTCCATCTTTTTGATAGTTATTTTCAATTACAGCAATCATTCCTCGAGGTGAGGCTATAACTGTATTATTAAGTGTTGAAAGAAGATAATTGCCCTTTTCGCCTTTAGCTCTAATACCAAGTCGTCTTGCTTGAGCATCACCAAGCGTTGAACATGAACCAACTTCAAAATATTTTTTTTGTCTTGGACTCCAAGCTTCAACATCACAAGATTTAACTTTTAAATCAGCAAGATCACCACTACAACATTCAAGAGTACGAACTGGAACATCTAAACTTCTAAAAAACTCTACTGTAAACTGCCACATTTTATTATACCAATTCATTGCATCTTCTCCCTTACATAATACTACCATTTCTTGCTTTTCAAATTGATGTACCCTATATAAACCTCTTTCTTCAAGACCATGGGCTCCAACTTCTTTCCTAAAACATGGACTATAGGACGTTAATTTTATAGGTAATTCTTCTTCTTTTATTATTTGACCTTTAAATCTTCCAATCATAGAATGTTCACTTGTACCAATTAAGTATAAATCTTCTCCTTCTATTTTATACATCATATTTTCCATTTCTTTAAATGACATAACACCATTTACAACATCACTTCTTATCATAAATGGTGGAATACAATAAGTGAAACCTTTATTAATCATAAAATCTCTTGCATAGCTTAACATTGCTGAATGTAATCTTGCAATATCTCCCATTAAATAATAAAAACCATTCCCACTTGTTCTTCCAGCACTTTCTTTATCTAATCCATTTAATGCTTCACATATATCAGCATGATATGGTATTTCATAATCTGGAACAATCGGATCTCCAAATCTTTCAATTTCAACATTTTCACTATCATCTTTTCCAATCGGCACACTATCATCAATCATTTGAGGAATCATCATCATTTTTTCTTTTAATTGCTCCAACAATTCATTTTCTTGTTTTTCAATATCTACTAACTCCTTATTAATTTCAACTACTTTTTCTTTTTTAGCATTGGCTTCTTCTGCTTTCTTTTCTCTAAATAAAGCTCCAATTTCATCACTTATAGTATTTCTTTCTTGTCTTAAATTATCCCCTTTTTGTTTTAATTCTCTAATCTTTTCATCAAGATTTACTACTTCATCAACAAGTCCTAGTTTTTCATCTTGAAATTTCTTTTTAATATTTTCTTTAACTTTATCTTTATTTTCTCTTACAAATTTAATATCTAACATTTTTTGTTTTCTCCTTTCAACATTTCTATAGCATTTAAAATTTTTTCATAAGCTGGTGCATATCTTTTGGTAACTCTATCATAATCGTCTATACTTGGGTTTTCAATTCTTGATATATCCATATTATGTTTTAAATCTGCTAATTTAACGTTATAAACATGAATATCCTGACTACTAATTATTCTATCAATATAATCGGGATAATATTCACCTTTTTTCTTCGTTAAGTAACTAAGAGGTTTAGTAATCTCAGTACTATAACCTAATTTTTTTAAATCATCAAGAGTTACATCAGTATCTTCAACAACATCATGAAGTAGAGCTATTATCTTTTCATTATATTCAGAAACTCCTTCATAAACTTTCATTAAATGAACAATATAAGGTATTCCTTCTTTATCTTTCTTATCATCAAAAAGTCTTATAATAATATCTAAACTTTTCTTTAATAAATCTGGACAATTCTTTAAATCATCAATTTCTTCTTTCGTAAAATATTTTTCTAACATTCTTCCTCCTTTAAACAAAAAAGGACTGGCAACAGGAGTCAATAGACGGTACCATCCTTTCTTTAACTTTTTAAATAACGGTTTTCCCGGAACTGATTAAGTTCTCTAAAGAGTAGACAAATAGGTCTTATTGTAATTTTGCATCAACCAATTACTTTCTTAAAATAAGATTACTATTATTATCTCTTTTACAATTTACATATACTTTTGCATTTGTTTCATCATTTGATTAACTTGTTTTTGAGTTGGAGTTCTTCCCATTCCACTCATTAACGTTCTAATCATATCTTCATTAATAGGTGGGTTCTTTTTTAAATATTTTTTCATCAGTTTTCTAGCTACAAAGAAACCAACAACAGCTCCAATTACAAATCCAAGTAAAATTTGTAATATATCAACTAACATAATCTCAACTCCTAATGGTATTTTACTATAATATATGTAAAATTTCAATGATTATTTTAATTTTTTTCTTTAATTA
>CAYTGK010000149.1:0-2586 GCA_964437305.1 uncultured Muribaculaceae bacterium | reverse complement strand
ATGATAATAATAAAACTGAGGATAAATTAAAAGAAGTAAAAAATAAAATAAAAGAATTAGAAATTAGTAATAATAAAGAAGAAATTAGAAATGTCAAATTAAAATTTTTAGAAGAAAATTATAAAACATATAAATTACCTTCATATTTTTTTAATGAAGCTTATTCTTATAAAGAAGACCCTGATTTTTGGTTTATGATGCTTGATGAACCTGATATGAAAACTGGGGATCTTCGCAAAATAAAATTTCATATTACCAAAAGAGTTTTTGAATTAAATAATAATAAATTAGACTATTTGGTTGGCTTTTCTTTTGAAAGGCCAATGGGAGCTAATATTTATATGGAAAATGATATAATAGCTCAATTCTATTCTTTAGGAATTTTTGGTGTAATTCTTTTTGTATTCCCTTATTTATTTGTAACTATTTATGCTTTTATAAAAATGTTTAAAAATAAAGCAAAATTTAATTATTTAAATGTAACTTATATAGTTGCTATTTGGTTAATTTATTTTATATCGCTTTTAAGTGGTAATGTTTTTGATCAATGGATTGTAACTTTATTTTTAGGATTTATAACTGGCGCTTTATTACGTAATATTAAAGATTAAATTTATTTAGTTATAAAAGATATAATATTTCAAAATTATTGATTTCTATTACTAAATTAATATCAGTATTATTCAAGTAAGTATAAATAATTGTTTTAACAATAAAATAATAGTAATTGATTTAATATCAACTACTATTTTTATTTAATAATTGCTATTTATAAAGAAGAAAGTAAAAAAATATTTTTTAGAAGAATAATTAATAATTTTTTAGAAGAAGGGTATATTAGGTATAGATGAAAGTACTATTAAAAGTAATTATTAATATAAGAAAAATAGCATATTATTTATAAGTAGGTGAAAACATGAATGTAAAGAAGCAAAATATTAAAAAAATTAATATATTTGCAATAATTGTTAATCTTATTTTGATGATTGTAATTAGTTTAATTAGTTATTTATTGATAAAAAATAATATATTATCTTTAAAAATGTTAATTATATATTTTAGTATAGTTATTTTTATTCCTTTAATTATTTTAGGTTTTTTATTTTTTAAAAAGACTCCTTCTAAAGTAAAAATAGCTTTAATAATTATTGATTGTATTTATATCATTATATTAAGTTTAATATCGTTTTATTTATTCAAAACTTTTGACTTTATTGATAAATATTCTAATGAATCAAAGTATATAGCCAAAAATTATTCAGTTTTAGTACCAATTACTTCAGATTATAAAGATATTCAAGAATTAGATAATAAAGAAATTGGATATATTAAAATAACAACAGTTAATTATCAACAAGCATTAGAGGAATTGCAAAAAAAAATTACTATTCAAAGTAAAGATTATTTAGATTATATAACTTTATTTAAAGCATTAAAGTTACATGAAATAGAAGCTTTTATTATAAGTGATACTTATTATCAAATCTTACAAGAAGAATTAGAAAATTTAGATAATGATTTCCGAATTATTTATAGTTTTTCTATTAAAGAAGAAATTGATATTCAAGAAATTGATACTAAAGAAGAAATTAATGCTACTCAAGATACATTTAATATATACATAACAGGACTAGATATAGAAGGTAATATTTCAAATATATCGCGAAGTGATGTTAATATTGTTATTAGTGTTAATTCTAAGACTAATCAAATATTGATGATTCATATTCCGAGAGATTATTATGTAACTTTTCATGGTTTAGGAAGACGTGATAAATTAACTCATACTGGTTTATATGGAACGGAAATGAGTGTAAAAACAGTTGAAGATTTATTAGATATCAATATTGATTATTATTTAAAAGTAAATTTTAATTCTGTTATTAATATAGTTAATGCCTTAGGTGGGGTTGATGTTTATTCGGAATATTCTTTTCAAGGTGATGGTTTTTATTTTCAAAAAGGATTTAATCATGTTAATGGAAAGCAAGCCTTGACATTTGTTCGAATAAGAAAAGTTTTGCCAGGTGGAGATAGAGCAAGAGGAAAAAATCAACAAGCATTAATTTCAGCAATTATTAAAAAAATAACTACTCCAAGCATTTTAATGCGTTATACTTCACTTTTAGATTCTTTAAAAGGCTCTTTTTATACAAATATGCCAACAGATAAGATAACTGATATTGTAAAAACGCAACTTGACAATAATCCTAAATGGAATATTATTTCAATAAGCTTAAATGGAAGTGATAGTGAGGATTATACTATATTTTTTCCAAATAAAAAAGTATATGTTATGAAACCAAATCTAGAAACGATTGAAATTGCAAAAGAAAATTTAAAAGCTGTTGAGGATGGTAAAATATTAGAAAATAGTTATTAGAATAATCTGTAATAGAAGCTTTAAATGTAAAGATTTTAATCTGAAATTATTTTTGATAAATTTAATTATTTCTATTTTCAAAAGTATTTTTTTGCGTTATACTTATAAAGTAATCATTAATAAGGAGTAATCATGAAAAATGTTGTAATATTAATTCCTGCTTATAATCCAAGTAAAAAATTATTACAATTACTTGATGAATT
>CAYTGK010000148.1:0-2621 GCA_964437305.1 uncultured Muribaculaceae bacterium | reverse complement strand
TTTCGTTAAGATAGATAGGGTGAAGTAAATGGATTTAGAAAATATCACTAAAGTTTACATGGAAGGAACAGCTAGAGAAGTAAAAGTATTAAATGGAATTTCAATATCTTTTAAAAGTAATAAGATGTATGGAATTATGGGAAGAAGTGGTAGTGGTAAAACAACTTTAATTAATATATTAGGGTTATTAGATAAACAATCAACTGGTAAATATCATTTGAATTCTGTAGATATAAGTCAGTTATCAGAAAATGAAAAAGCTAAACTAAGAAATCAAGAAATAGGTTTTGTCTTTCAATCTTACTTTTTAGATAGTAAATTAACTGCTATAGAAAATGTGTTATTACCAACTCTAATTAATAAAGATTATGATAAAAAAATATTTTATGAAAAAGCTCTAACCTTATTAAAAAAACTAGGTTTAGAAAATCGAAAAGATCATTATCCCAATGAATTATCAGGGGGAGAATGTCAAAGAGTAGCTATAGCTAGAGCATTAATAAATGATCCCAGTTATATTATAGCAGATGAACCAACCGGTAATTTAGATAGCAAAAGTGAAAAAGAAATTTTAGAAATTCTCAAAAAAATATCTCAAAAGAATAAATGTGTAATAATTGTTTCTCATAATGATTTAATTAAAGAATATTGTGATAAAATTTATTATTTAACAGATGAAGGTAAAATAAAAAATGAACTATAAAAATTTATATTTTATTGCTCATAAAAGCAATAAAGGAATTTCTAAAAAAATAATATTTATAATTATAATTACTTTACTATTTTTATTAATTTTTATTCCTTTTACTTTTTATAAAACATATAGTAATGCTATTACAGAACTTTTAAATTCAAATTATGATATGAGAATATTACAAATTGAATCATCAGCGGAAGAAATTAAAGACTTACATTTAGAAAAAAATAAACATGTTGTGAAAGTAATGCCCCAATATACTTTATATCAATGGAAATCCGGACGTTTAAAAGAATTCGATTCTTCTGATTCATTATATATAAATCCAAATATAAAAACTTTCACTCCTAAAGTAATAAAAGGGAACAAATTAAAGAATAAGTTTGATTTAGTCTGTCCCAGTAGAATGACTTTTGGAGAATTTGATGATCAGAATATTAATGATTTTATAGATATGGAACAATATTTAAATAAAGAATTTACAATTACTTTTAAGAAAAAAGCTGGATTTAATCAAGAAACACAAGAATACATTTATGAATCATATGATTATACTTTTAAATTAGTTGGTCTTTATGATGCAGGTTTAACTTATTCATATTCAACATGTTATGCCAAAGAAGATACTTTAAATGAAATTATAGAAACGACTTACCCATTTGATGCAGAAAAATATAATCAAAGTATTGGAATTTATGTTGATGATTATAAAAATGTTGATGAAATAGCTAATTTGTTAACGGAAAATAATATTGATTTTTTTAGAGCTAGTGTAAGTACTGATTTTTTAGATGTTGTCTTAAAATGTTCGTTTGTTATAATGATATTAGCAATAGTATTTTCAATTATACTTTTAATGGTTTATATAAATATATTTATAAAAGAAAGACAAAAAAATTTAGCTTTGTATAAAGCACTTGGATATAAATTAAAAGAGATTAAAACGATTCTATTTGATAGTGTTTTAGAGTTATTATTATATGCTTTTATAATATCTGTAGTTATTTTATTTATATTAAAATATATTATATTATTTATTGTAAAAGATAATGCTACTTATCAATTTTTACATATTACTATCTCTTATATACCAATACTATTATATATACTTATAATACTAGTAATATTTAAATTTATTATTAATAGGAAAGTAAAAAAATATTATTCATATTCAGTAAAGGAAATTGATGAATAATGTATATAAAAGGTTTAATTGATAAAAAAATATTTACAAAGAATTTAGTAATTGTATTTTTCTCTCTCTTATTAATTACGATATTAATTACTATTCAAAAAAATTTAGAATTTAAAGTAAATCAAGAATATGAGCAACCTCAATATCGAACCTTAATTTTTTCTTCAAAAGAAATTACTGAGGATAATATTAAAGAATATAAGGATAGTATCGAGGAATATTCTATAGATAATCAAACATTTACCATTTTATTTAATAGTAAAAAAGATCTTGATTCTTTTAAAAAAGAAAATGAAAGTAAATTGGCAAGTGTGGTAGAATCTATGACAATCCAAGATAATTTAAGTGTAGTTGTAAGTAAAGTATTATTTTTAATTATTATTGTTTCAATATTAATTATAATAACTTTAATAGTAATTTTTAATTATAATTATTTTTGTAATATTTTAAAAGATATTGTTTTGTATAATTTACTAGGATTTTCTAAATCAAAAATATTTTTCTTATTTTCATTATTTATTCATGTAATTTATTTCTTATTTGCTAATTTAGCTATTTTGTTAGTAAAGGTAGCTAGTTTAATATTTAAGTTTAGTATGGAATTTAAATATTATATAATTTTATTCTTTATTGTTTTAATATCATTTATTCTTACTTATCTAATTTCTTATTTTATATTAAAAAAGAAAAATAATTTATTAGTTATTAAAGAATAGGTAATGACATTTT
>CAYTGK010000147.1:0-2645 GCA_964437305.1 uncultured Muribaculaceae bacterium | reverse complement strand
CTTTGTCAAGAGATTTTAACCAAACTTGACCATTATTACTATAAGAAATATCCGTAATATTATCATCATCTAAATATGGTTTTAAAGCCCCAAAATCAATATTAGAAAACAAATTAGCATTAATTTCCGTATTTGTTTTATTAGCATTTTCAAGAACTCCTGGACTCAATTCATAGGCATTTATTGTTGGATTCATGTTACCACCTAATTTGTATTATTTTCTTCTTGATCTTGATTTTCCTCATCATCAGGCTCATCTACTGTATCATCAATCGTTGTTGCTTTAGAATTAATATACTCTTTAATTGTTTCACTAGTGACATTAGTTTGAACTTCTTCTCCATCTACTTCTAATTTAGCATTAACTGGTACTAAAATAATTTTAGCATTTCGAATATATTCAGCTTTTCTTAAAAGCATATGCATCTCATTAGTAACTTGAAAAATTATTTGGCTTGGGGTTCTTTCTTCGGAAGTATTTTCAAATACGTGTCTTCCACTTGAATCTTTGACAGCTAAAATTTTAACATTTTCGATAAGCTTGCCAATCATTATTAACCCTTCATCATCTTCACCTTTAAAATAAACATCAACATAATTACCAGGATACATTGAATTACCATAAGTTGATTTTATATCAACATCAAAATTATAAGGAATATACCCATCTTCAATATCTATTAAAAATGAATCAGGTAAGTCTTCTTTTCTTATAAGTCGATTAGCATAAAACATACTACCATTTGGAATTACTGAATCTACATTAGTATACATTCCAATTATCTGAGTATTTTCATTAGTTAATATATTACCTTTCATAGCAGATTGTGATATCTCTAAATATCCTATCATGTCTTTCGTAATTTGTGTTCTTGGTGGAATTTCTTGTTTTGCATAAGGAACTCTAATTGGACTAGTTGCTTGATTTACTCTCCAATTATAGAAAAACCAAAGTACCAAAACAATTAAAATAGCAGCAATAAATGTAACGGTATTCTTATTTGATAAAATTTGTTTTAATTTTTTCATATTTTCCCTCTTTCTTATTCTTAATTATTATTAACTTTTTCTTCAAAAATGGCATCAACTTGATTTCTAATATCAAAATCTCCCTCATCAAATGTCAAAGTTGTTGATCCTTTTGAATTATAAGTATTATAGGTATCTATTCTTATACTAACTTTAGGTGGGTATTCTATAACATCCTGAACTGTTACTCGATAGCTCTTATTATTACTAACATTTTCTGCAAATCTTCGTAAAAAGCTTTCAACAAATACATCAGCATTCAGTTTAATTTCACCAGGTAAATCTTGACAAATATCTTTTCCATATTTTATATCTAAAACTTCTTTTGTTATATCAGCATTCTTATCTTTTAAAATAATATCATAATCATCTTTGCTATCAAATATCATTTTTCCTGTACTAGGATCAGTTGTATATTTTCCAGCGATAGGACATAGATAAAAGCCAGCTCGATAGGAAGCTATATCAATTGCATCATGCATTGAAGCTTCAACAGTATTTCGAATTAAAGTATAATCTTGTTGGTTGGTAGTTGTTATATTACCAAAAATATTAATTAGGACAGTTCCAAATATTCCAAGCATAAACAGCATAACTGCCCACATTGCTACTTTCAAGTTACACCTCCTACTATAGACAATTATATATCATGTTTTAAAAATTTGCAAGAAAAATCTATTTTTTTCATTTTATCTTTACACCACTAAACCATAAGTTACCATTGTTAGCACTAGTTTCCGTTTGATTTCTTGTAAAATCACATTGATATTTACTATTTGGTGTAAAATAACAATTTCTTCCTAAATAAGCACTATTTTTATCTTCCCTAGTATCTTTTCTTATATTTTTTATATTAGTCTTACTCATCAAATAATCATATTCTGACTCATTATCACTACTCCAAGTATCACTATGAATAATTTCTCGAAAATCAAACTTATTATTTAAATAATTCTTTCCTACTTCTCGATTTGCATTATAATTTTTCTTTAAGAAAGGATCATCAAGTTGTATTTGCCGATACATAATATCACCAAAAGCATCAACATCATCAGGTTTAAAAGAACATTCTTCTTTACCATCAGGATTATCCTTTTTAAGCTCTATATCTAAATCTTCATTATAACCAGCATTAGGTATTTTGATGGTTATATAGCCACCTTTAGACTTTAAATTTGTATAAACTTTAGCCCCTCCTATTATTTGATTTTTAGATGAAACACTACATTCTTCTGGATTTCCTGTTTGCATATTTAAACAACTTCCCTTAATTTGCATTTTTTTTGAAAAAGTAACTTTACATTTTCTATCAAGAACAGTATTTCCTGCACCAGCAACATTACCTCTTTTTTTCACTGTACAATTTATATTATTTACATTTACTGTGTCTTCTATATTTGCATACTCAAATTCATCTACACCTAAACTAGCATCATAATAATGCACTGCCAACGTAGCTTTTTGGTTTTTAAACCTATCAGCATATTCTTTCAAATCATTTTCACTGTTATAGCTTACATAACTATTATAAATTAGAGCCATGTTGTTTAATTCCTTTTCAGCACTCGCCAACTCTTTAGTATCTGCTACTATTTCCTCTTCTTTTTCCTTTCTTT
>CAYTGK010000146.1:0-2647 GCA_964437305.1 uncultured Muribaculaceae bacterium | reverse complement strand
AATGTAACTTACTTTTTAGCTTCCATGCATGCTGATATTGATACTCTATGTGCTGGAATGCTTCATGATGTTGTTGAAGATACTACATCAACTTTAGAAGAAATAGAAAAAAAATTCAATAAAAATGTTCGAAATTTAGTTGATGGTGTTACAAAGATGACTAAGATAGATTTTGATGATAAAAAAGAGTTATCGGCTATTAATTTAAGAAGATTAATTGTAAGTTTAGCTAAAGATCCAAGAATAATTATTATTAAACTAGCCGATCGTCTTCATAATATGCGAACTCTTGAATATAAAAGTCAAAAAAAACAACAATCAAAAGCCCTAGAAACTTTAGAAATTTATGTTCCTTTAGCTTATTATATTGGAGCTTCTAAAATTAAAGATGAACTTGAGAATATTGCTTTTAAATACTTAAAACCCAGTTTATATGGAGATATTAATAAAAAACGTGAAGACTTAAAGAAAGAAACAAAAGATATTTTAGAAAAGACTAAACAAGAAATTGAAGATATATTTAAGAAAAATAGTCTAAAAGCAAAATTTGAAATTCGTTATAAAGATAATTATAGTATTTATAAAAAATTACTTACCAAAGTTAATTTTGAAATGATTCATGATTTAATGTGTATTAAAGTTTTAACAAAGAATGTAAAAGACTGTTATCTTGCTTTAATGTTAATTCATGAAAACTTTACTCCAATAAATAGTCATTTTAAAGATTATATTGCTAAGCCTAAAACTAATATGTATCGTTCAATTCATACAACGGTTTTTGGTAAAGATAATCATTTACTTCAATTTCAAATTAGAACTTTTGATATGGAGCGAGTTGCTATATTTGGACTTACTTCTTATTGGTTTAAATATAAAAATAGTGCTAAAAGTCTAATGCAAAAAGATTTAGAAGATAATTTTCAATTTTTTAAATCTATTAAAGAATTAGATAGTACTATATTAGATAATATTGAATTTATTGCAAGTGTTAAAAAAGAATTATTTTCAAGTAATATCTATGTTTATACAACAAGTGGAGAAGTTATTGAACTTCCTAATGGAGCAACTGTTATTGATTTTGCTTATAAAATACATACAGATGTTGGAAATACGATGGTAGCTGCGATTGTTAATGATGAAGCTGTTTCTCTTGATCATGTCTTAGAAAACCAAGATCGAGTTAGAATAATAACCGATAGTGAAGCTTATATTCCAAAAGAAGAATGGCTTGATAAAGTTGTAACACCAACAGCTAAAAATAAAATATTAGAGTTTATTAAAAATGATGAAAGTGTTGACAAATAAGTTGGTTTAAGATAAGATAATAAAAGTTTTTAAGGAGGAGCTATGAATGATAAATTAAAGGAACTTGCTGATGTAATGTTTCCTAATGTTACTAAAACAGTAGAAGATTATGAAAAAATATATCCTAAACGAGATTTAAAAGATGGAGCCATTGTTACAAGATTTGCCCCAAGTCCTACAGGATTTGTCCATATGGGAAGTTTACTAGGAGCATTTCAAGCCTATAAAGTAGCTAAAGAAACGAATGGAGTCTTTTATCTTAGAATTGAAGATACTGATCAAAAAAGAAGTGTTGAAAATGGTATAACGGGAATCTTAAATGATTTAAAAAATTTTGATATTATACCAGATGAAGGAATGATTGATGAAGTGAACAGTATAGGAAACTATGGACCTTATATTCAAAGTGAACGGATGGAAATTTATCATGCATTTGCTAAAGATTTAGTTTTAAGAGACTTAGCTTATCCTTGCTTTTGTACATCTCAAGAATTAGAAGAAACAAGAGAAATTCAAGAATTAAATAAAGAGAGAATTGGATATTATGGCTCATTTGCTAAATGTCGAAGTATGGATATAGATGAAGCTATTGCAAGAATTAAAAAAGGAGAAGAATTTGTAGTTCGGTTAAAATCACCAGGAGACTTTAATAAAAAAATTATTTTAAATGACTTAGCAAGAGGCGATATTGAATTTCCTGAAAATGATTTAGATGTTGTTTTAATTAAATCAACTGATAAATTACCAACTTATCACTTTGCCCATCTAGTTGATGACCATTTAATGCGAACAACTCATATTATGAGAGGAGAAGAATGGATTGCCTCATTTCCAATTCATGATCAATTATTTGAAATCTTTGGCTTTGAAAAACCTAAATATGCCCATCTTGGATTAGTCATGAAAATTGATGAAAATGGAGTAAGAAGAAAACTTTCCAAGAGAAAAGACCCTGAAGCAAGTGTTGAATATTATCATAAAGAAGGTATTCCCAAAGAAGCCGTTAAACTTTATTTAATGACAATAGCTAATTCAAACTTTGAAGAATGGTTAGATAATAACCCAAATGGTAATCTTAATGATTTTAAATATGATTTTAAGAAAATAAGTGCCAGTGGAACTTTATTTGATACAGCTAAACTCTTTAATATCTCAAAAAACTATTTTAGTAGAATGAAAGCCTCAGAAATATATGATAATTTACTTATTTGGACTTTGGAATTTGATAAAGAATTTCATGATATTTTAGTTAAACATAAAGATTATGCAATTAAAGTTTTTAATATAGAAAGAGAAGTCGAAAAACCAAGAAAAGATTATATAAGTTATTCAAGTATTAAAA
>CAYTGK010000145.1:0-2649 GCA_964437305.1 uncultured Muribaculaceae bacterium | reverse complement strand
TTTTAACTTTCTTTAAGTTTATCAAGTTTATCTTTTACTTGTTTTAGAGTTCTTTCATAATTGCTTGTTTCTTTTGGAATATAGTATTTCTTATGTTTAATATTATCGGGTAAATATTGTTGTTTAACCCAAGCATTAGGATAGTCATGAGGATATTTATAATCAGGTGAAGTTGTTTTAATATGGTCAGGAGGATTACCACATCGACCTGTTTCTATATCTTCGAGGGCTGCATTGATAGCTAAAACACCACTATTAGATTTAGGAGATAACGCAAGTTCAATAACAACGTCTGAAAGAGGAATAATGGCTTCTGGTAAACCTACTTGATTAGCTGCCTCAATTGCTGCCATGACTTTTGGTCCCATACTAGGATTAGCAAGTCCAATATCTTCATAACAAATAACCATTAATCTTCGAAAGATACTATCTAAATCTTCAGCTTTTAACATTCTTCCTAAATAATGTAAACTTGCATCAACATCACTTCCACGAATTGACTTCTGGAAAGCACTTAAGACATCATAATAACCATCTTCATTTTTATCATGAAAAAAATTATGTTTATTATCAATACTCTTTAAAAAATCTAAAGTTATATTACCATCACTTGTTGAATAATAAGCAAGTTCTAGTAAATTATAAGCATACCTTAAATCACTTCCTGATACATTGGCAATATAGTCTATACTTTTATTATCAATCTTTAAATTAGGTAATACTTTCTTTTTAACACATTGTATAATTCCCTTTTTAATATCATCTTCTTCTAAAGGTTTTAATTCAAATAAATGACAACGACTCCTAATAGCTGGATTGATACTATGAAAAGGGTTACTAGTTGTCATTCCAATTAAGGTTATTAAGCCACTTTCAATTTGAGGTAGTAATAAATCTTGCTTATCTTTATTCAAACGATGAATTTCATCTAAAATTAAAACCATTCCATCATAAACTTTTGCTTCTTCAAATACTACCTGAAAATCATGTTTATCATTGATAGTTGCATTAAGCATTCGATATCTTACACCTAAATCATTTACTAAACTAATAGCAATACTAGTTTTACCAATTCCAGGTTTTCCATATAAAATCATGGAAAATATTTTTTTATTTTTAACAAGATTTGATAATATCTTATTTTCTCCAATTAAATGTTTTTGACCTAAACAATCTTTTAAAGAAGTAGGTCTTAATAGAACAGCTAAGGGCTTATCCATAAAATCACCTTCTTAGAATATTTTATCATTAAATATTAAAAATAAAAAGTCTAAATTAGTTTTAAAATTTTGATATATCAAGTATCCTACTATAAATTTTTTGAAATATTTTATATGAGTTAAACAAAAATATAATAGAAATATAGAAAAAGAAGATATTGTTATCTAATCGAGAAATTTTAACTTGGTTGATAGCTTAAACTTTTGTAAATTTAGAAATATGTAAACTATGCTACAAAATAAATAATTTTTCTTTAATTAATTTACATCTTTAAGTATCCATGCTATAATTAATTTGTGATATTTATGAAAGATGATGAAAAAAAGGCTTTCAATTCTTTAGTGTTTGAGGTTGAAGATTATTTAAGTTATATAAAAACGGAAAAGAAATTATCTTTAAATACAATAGAAAATTATGAATTTGATTTAAAAAATTATCTTGCTTATTTAGAAAAAATCAATATTAAAGATTTTAAAGATATAACTTTAAAAAATATCAATGATTATATTAAAGAATTAAGTCAAAATGGACTATCTTCTAAAAGTATTGCAAGACATACAACATCAATTCGCGAATTACATAAATATCTTGTTAAAACTAAAAAAATTTCTATAAATGTTATGGATAACTATACAGGAATTAAACAAGCTAAACATTTACCAACGGTTTTAAAGAGCGATGAAATGGAAAAGATTTTGGATGTTGACTTGGATAATGTTTATAAGTATCGAGATAAGGCTATGCTAGAACTTATGTATGGGGCAGGGCTTAGAGTGTCCGAACTTGTTAATCTTACAATGTATAGCATAGATTTAGAAAATGATATTATTTTAATTGAAGGAAAAGGTAGTAAAGAACGTATTGTACCACTTAATCCTTATGCAAAAGAGGCTTTACTTAATTATTTAGAAGTTAGAGGAAGTCTTATTAAAACTAAAAATGGTATACCAGATAAGTTGTTTTTAAATAATCATGGTAAAGGTATAAGTCGTCAAGGTTTTAACTTTATTTTAAAAAATATTTTAGAAGAAAAAGGTATTAAGACTCATGCAACTCCTCATACTTTAAGACATACCTTTGCAACTGATTTATTAAATAATGGAGCAGATTTAAAAAGTATTCAAGCCCTGCTAGGACATGAAGATATTGCAACTACCAGTATTTATACTCATGTCGTCAATAATAAGTTAAAAGAAGATTACATAAAATATAATACGAGAAAAGAGGATTAGATATGAAATTTAAACGAATATTTTTAATTGTATTAGATTCACTAGGAGTAGGGGAGGCAAGTGATGCTTCCAATTATGGTGATAAAGGAGCTAATACTTTAGGTAATATTATCAAGAACTATGAATTATTTATTCCAAATTTAGAAAAACTAGGATTTTTAAATACTTTAACAATGAATAATAAAGAAAGTGATGC
>CAYTGK010000144.1:0-2657 GCA_964437305.1 uncultured Muribaculaceae bacterium | reverse complement strand
TTATTGTTATTTTTTTTATTTTGTTTTTGACTTTTCTTTTTCTTTTTTAATTCATTTTCAATATCTTCCTGTTCAATTATATCTTCTGAATGTTGATAAATAATATTTTCTTTTAATTGTTTCTTCTTTTTTAAAGGTTTAACAAATACCTGTAAATAAGTCCAAAAAAAGCCAATTAAGAAAACAAGTACTAATACATAATAAAATGTAACTCTCCAAGAATCATTATTTGAAACTACCGCTTCTAAAATCAACATATGAGCACCTTTTTATCCTTCATTTATTTTAATTACCACGAGATTGAATTTCAGCTATTTTTTCAAAAACATCTTTAGCATTATTTTCTGTAATTGTTGCAAATCCAAGTTCTTTTAAAGCTTGTTCTTTTACAGTATTCAATTCTTGTGTTCGACTTAATTTTTCTTCATGTCTTCTTTCAATTTCTTGAACAAAACGTTTATGAGCATCAATTATCTTACTTTTAGATGAGCCTCCTTGACTATATAAGGTGAAAGCACTAAAAATAATACTTTCAAAGGCAAATTGTTGTTCTTGATTAAATAAAAACTCCATTGGATCAGTAAATCCCATTAATTTAGAAATAAAGCAAAGCAAATATTTAAGTTCTTTATTATTGTCAATACTTTGTAAATAATGGTATAAATAAACATATAAGTTATAGGTATCTTTGGTATGATCATCACGAAGTTTATCTTTTAAAAGTGTTGTAATATCTGTAAGCAGTTCTACTTCTTTTCGATTAAATCCTTTCAAATCAATTAAATTATTACCTGTTATTGCTACTTTAACTCCTTCATTTAATTTTGTATCTACTTTAATAATATACTCTCCTGTTATTTCTAAATCATCTAAATCAGATTCTTTTTTAATTTCCAATAATTGTAGTAACCTTGTTGCTTTTTCACTAGGCCAATTTTCTAAACTTGGAAGTGCCAAATAATTATATAGCATTTGTCTTGATACCCCCAAATATTTTGCTAATCGAACTTTAGAAACTCCTATTTCTGTTAAAACATCACTAATCTTACTCATATTTGTACCTCCTAAAACCATTTTATCAAATTCTCGTATTTTGTCAACTAGATTATTGAAATTTGTTAAATTTTGTCAAGCAAATTTTAAAATTGGTTAAAGAAGATACCATAATTTTTGATTTTCTTTCCGTACTTCTTTAATAATTCCCCCTCCAAGACATTCCTCACCAAGATATAATACACAAGCTTGTCCTGGAGTAACAGCTTTTACATTATCATAATGTACAATTATTTCCTTATCATTTAAATATTCAATTGTAACATCAATATCTTTTTGCCGATATCTAAATTTAGCTGTTGCTTTCTCTGGTCTTAAGCAACTTATAAAATTCATACTTTCAACAACACAACTATCACTTTTTAGATAATCGTTATCTTCTTTAAAACAAACATATAAAATATTATCTTGCAAATTCTTACCAACAACAAACATCTTATCTTGATTACCACCAATATTAAGCCCTTTTCTTTGACCAATCGTATAATACATTAAGCCTTGATGTTCCCCTACTACTTTGCCTGTTTCAATATCAATAACTTTTCCAGGTTGGCTAGGAAGATAGTTTTTTAAAAATTCTTTAAAATTACGTTCTCCAATAAAACAAATACCAGTCGAATCTTTCTTTTTAGCTGTTACCAGTTCATAGTCTTGAGCAATTTTTCGCACTTCTTCTTTTTTTAAATCTCCAATTGGAAATAAAACATTTTCAAGCTGGTCTTTTGATAATTGAGATAAAAAATAAGTTTGGTCTTTATTATCATCAATTCCTCGAAGTAATTTACCATCTTTAAGTCTAGCATAATGCCCAGTTGCAATATAATCTGCTCCTAGTTTTTTAGCTTCTTTAATAAATAAATCAAATTTAATATATTTATTACACATAATATCAGGATTAGGTGTCCGTCCTGCTTTTAATTCATCTAAAAAATAGGTAAAAACATAGTCCCAATATTCTTTCACAAAATCAACTCTATGTAAAGGAATACCAAGTTTCAAACAAACTGATTTAGCATCATTATAGTCACTTTCTTGAGGACAAATGGAATTATTTAAATTAGGATTACCTAAATAATCATTATTGATAGAACTATCCCAATTTCTCATGAATAAGCCAATTACTTCATAACCTTGTTGTTGTAACAAAATACCTGCAACACTAGAATCAACGCCACCTGACATACCAATTACAACTTTTTTCATCTAATCACCACTTTTAAACATGACTATTATACATCATTTTATTAAAAAAGTAAAAAACTTCATAATAAAATCTGCTAAAAAGGTTTCATAAAGGGCTGATACAAGTAAAACAAGAAAAGATAATCCTAAAACTTTTAGGTATTTTCTCATAAACTCTGTATAATTACTAGATTTTCTTAAAAATAAAGACTTAAAAAGTTTAATTGCTAAATTCATTCCATAAAAAGCCATCAGAACATAAATAATCATATTCAAAATTTGATGGGGGAATATATAAAAAATTGCTAAAGGAATTCCAGCAAAACCATAAATAGAAATAATTATTCCTACCGAAAATCCTAAAACCAAACTTTTAAAATATAAAATAAAAGGATTTAAAATAATTCCAATAATTGATAATC
>CAYTGK010000143.1:0-2661 GCA_964437305.1 uncultured Muribaculaceae bacterium | reverse complement strand
GCAATTGCTGTTATATCATCAATTGTCATTTTAGCTTTTTCTAAACATTCTTCTAATACAAATGTAATATTTTTAATATGCGCCCGACTTGCAATCTCTGGTACTACACCTCCATATTGCTTATGAATATCAATTTGACTTGAAATGACTGTACTTATTTCATCAACTCCATTTTTCACAATTGAAAAACTTGTTTCATCACAACTAGATTCAATTCCTAAAATATAAATATCTTTCATTCACATCAACTCGCATTCCATTAAGATTCCATCTATCCCTTGATAGTATTTCTTACGAATACCAACTTTTTTAAAACCATATTTTTGATATATATAAATAGCTTTTTTGTTATCAACACAAACTTCTAAAGTAATATTCTTTAATTTATTTTCTTTTCCTAAATTAATTAATCTTTCTAATAAACTACTTCCAATATGTTGATTTTGCAAATTAGATAATACATTAAAATTCACTATTTCTATTCTATCATAAATTAGATAATAATTCAAAAAGCCAACTACTTCTTTATCTTTTAAATAAACTAAATACTTTGTATATGGATTATTATTAAAATCATCCTCAATTTTAGTTTTAAAAATATCAGAAAATTTCTTTTCTAAATCTATAATTATTTCTTTATTATCAGAATCTAATTCAATTATCATAATGAATACCTTTTAAATTTTCTTCAGCTTCTGTTAGTTTTAAGTATTCTGGCTCTATAGTATGGGGATTTTCTTCCTTTCTTTTTTCATATCTTTTAATTATTTTTAAAATATCAGGATTATATTCTTGAAAATTTTTTAATTCAAATTTATTTTGATTACCAACATAAAGATAATCTTTTTTTAGACTTGTAACTTTTTTTTCTAATTGTTCTAATTTAATATATTGATTTTCCATAATAGGCTTATTATTTTCATAAATACCAGCAAAGACAAAACCACGTCGAGCATCAATGATTGGAATAATAAGTTTTTCCGTTTCCAGTACACTCATAGCTTCTAAGCTTGTAATACTTACAATTTTTTTCTTTAAAGCCCAAGCCATAATCTTTGCAAATGTCATTCCAATTCGAATTCCTGTATATGAGCCAGGTCCTTTTACTACTATTATTTTATCAATATCTTTAGGTTCTAACTTAGCTTTTTTAAATAATTCGGCAACTTCACTTATAGTAAATTTAGACATAGTATTACCTAATTTTTTTTTTATACTATTAAGAAGAATATCATTATCTGATATTCCAGAATATAGATAACTTGAAGATGTATCTATATAAAAAACTTTCATGAAATTACTCCACAGATATCTTCATATTTTTTGCCATGTGGAACAAGTTTCAAAACTCTAGTATTTTCATCAATAACTCGAAATTTTATATCTAATCTTTCTTCAGGTAATCTATCTATAATCATATCAGCCCATTCAATAATAGTAACTCCTTCTTTATCAAAATAATCTTCAATACCAATATCTTCATTATTATCTTCTAAACGGTAAACATCCATATGATATAAGGGTAATTCTCCATTTAAATATTCTTTTATAATATTAAAAGTTGGAGAAGTTATTTCCTCATCTATTCCTGTTGCTTTAGCAAAGGCCTTCGTAAAAATCGTCTTACCACTTCCTAAATCACCCATTAGACAAATTACCATATTTGGAAATTTCTCTGATTCTAAATTTTCTGCAATTGTTGCTGTATCTCTTTCAGAATACGATGTAATTTTATATTCCATTTTTATCACCATAAACAATTATACAAAAAAAAAATATGTTAGACAACACATTTTTATAATGTTTACATTAAAAAGACAAATTATTGTTATTATCAACAGTCGTTTTTATAATGAAAATTCTTATTTTATAACAATTTATTAAACTATATAATATAAAAATAACTAATAATTAATATCTAATATTTAAGTTAATTATTTACTATCATAATGTTTATATAAATAGCAAGATAAAAGTTAATAACAATGGTAAAAAAATATTATAAATTTTGTTATCAAAGACATATCAGAAAAGTTAAAATAAGAAAATTTAATTTTGCATAGTAATAAATTATTTTTTATTCTAATTTTTACTGTTTTAAATATTCTTAAGAAGTAATATTTTTATAATATTTTGGCATAAAAAAAATTCTTAGCAATTTCCTATTTTAGCATTAACAACTATCGTCGGCACCAAAGAGCTTAACTTCTGTGTTCGGGATGGGAACAGGTGTACCCTCTTCGTTATAATCACTAAGAAAATATATTATGAATAGTTCTTTCAAAACTTGGATAACGTACTCATCAAATTATTATAATTATGATTAAATCCTCGATCTATTAGTACTGGTCAACTCAACATGTCACCATGCTTCCATCTCCAGCCTATCAACGTTGTAGTCTTCAACGGATCTTACTAAATAAATTATGGGAAAACTCATCTTAAGGTTGGCTTCCCGCTTAGATGCTTTCAGCGGTTATCCCTTCCCTACATAGCTACACTGCACTGCAACTGGCGTTACAACAGTTAGACCAGAGGTAGGTCCATCCCGGTCCTCTCGTACTAAGGATAGCTCCCTTCAATTTTCCTACGCCCATGACGGATAGGGACCGAACTGTCTCACGACGTTCTGAACCCAGCTCGCGTGCCGCTTTAATGGGC
>CAYTGK010000142.1:0-2661 GCA_964437305.1 uncultured Muribaculaceae bacterium | reverse complement strand
CTTCAGAATATTTATCTTTTAAAGCTTTAAAAGTTGAACTTTCATCATCTAAAGCTGTCGTTAACTTAGCTAAAATTTTTGAAAATTCATTTTTAGTGTATTTATTAGTTGGAATAATATCATAAACTTTCATATTCCCAGTTGTAATAGTACCAGTTTTATCTAAACAGATAACATTAACTCGAGAAAGAGTTTCAATACAATATAGTTGTTGAACTAAAACTTTATATTTACTTAATCTTATAACACTGACAGCCATAACCGAACTTGTTAACAAAACTAGACCTTCTGGTATCATTCCAATTAAAGCGGCTACAGTATTAATAATAGAATCACTTATTGTATCACCAATTACTAAATATTGATTACAAAATAAAGCAGCTCCTAGTGGAATAATAACAATTGATAAAACTTTTACAATCTTTTCAAAAGAATTTAAAATAACAGAATTGTTTTCTTTAATATATTTAGCTTCACTTGAAATAGTATTAATATAGTTATCATTTCCAACATGAACAACTTGACTAGTACAATTTCCAGATACTATAAAACTTCCTGATAAAAGCTCATCTCCAACTTTTTTGATAATAGTTTCTGATTCTCCTGTTATAAATGATTCATTTACTTCAACTTCTCCTTCACGAATAATAGCATCGGCAATTACTTGATTACCATTTTTAAGTAAAACAAGATCATCAAGGACAATTTCATCGTTTTCAATTACCTTAACTTCTGAATCTCTTAAAACGTTTGCCTTAGTGCTTGAAATAACGGAAAGTTTATCAATTATTTTTTTAGAAGTAATTTCTTGAATAGTACTAATAATTGTATTACAAAAAGTTACTCCCATGAACAAACAATTTTTAAGGGAATAGAAAAGACGTCCTGAGAAAATACCTGCTAAAAGAATAGCTACTCCTAAAAAAATATTTAAAAAATTAAAGTATGTAAACACATTATCAATAATTATTTGTTTAATACTTTTAGTTACAGGCTGATTATTGAAATTATGCAAATTTTTCTTTATTCGTTCAGTAACTTCATCACTTGTTAAACCAGTTTTAAGATTAGTTTTTCTTTCTAATTTTTCTTTCATATAACACCTCTAATTATTTTCATTTAAGCTTTTTTTCGGAACTTTTTTAAAATACTCATTATAAATTTTTTATTTAAATAATAAGTATAAAATAAAGCTACTCCAAGTCCTACTAAAATTAACCAAAGATTTTTAGTATAATATAGTAAAGTTACTAAGATAAGTACAAATATACTTAAAAAACTATACTTATCTTTCTTTAAAACAATATATTTTCTTAATTTATAATTACGATATAAGAAAATTACTAAATAGGATATTAAAGTTGCAAATACTGTTGCATATAAACCAATTTTTTTAATAAATAAAAAACCAAATACTAAATTAATTAAGGTTGCCACAATTGTTGTTTTAGCTAAAATTTTAGTGTCTTTGTAAGCTGAGAAGATACCACTACAAAAGTTAGACATATTTGAAAAATATACCGAAATTACCATAATAGGTATATAGAAATAAGATTCACGATAAGCATTTTTGATTAAAAGATTAAAAATAAATGGAAGACCTGCAATAATTAAAATTGAAATGCAAATTAAGAAATGTTTAAGATCAAGATAAACACTATTATAGAAATTATCTTTGCCTTTGTCATTAACTACTTTACTTGCTGATTCTTTCCATGATAAATTAAAGTAACTGTAACAGGTATTAATAACAGTTGGGAATCTATTACCTACTGAATAGACACCATTTGCTCCTTCTCCAAGATAATGAACAATTAAAAATCTATCCGTAAGGGCAATGGCATTCCAAGAAATACTGTTTGGAACAAGTGGCCAAGAGTATTTAATCATTTCTTTAATTTTCTCTTTCTTTAAATATTTTAATTTAACCAATTTATGCATTTTGAGTTTAAACAATAACCATAAAGAAACAGCACTATTAGCTAAAATATATGATATAAATAAACTTTCAAGCCCCATTTTAAAAACTACTATAAATAAAATATTTAAAAATATTGTAAAGAAACTTGACAAAAAGCAAAAGATAGAATATATCTTAAATTTACCCATACCTCGAGCCGATGACCCAGCTAAAGATGATAAGAGACTCGCTAAAATATAAAATATTAAATAAATTGTATAAGGATAATCTAAAATAGAGGCAACAATAATAATTAAAATACTCCAAATAAAGAAACTTACTAAATAAAATATAGTTGTAATAGAAAATACTTCTCCTTTTTCATGTTCTTCTTTAGCATCAATTAAAAATCTAAACATTCCTTCATCCATTAATAAAGTAACACATGGTATTAAAAAGATAGATATAGTATTCAACAAATCATAAGCTCCATATTCACTAGTTGTAAGAAGGCTTGTATATAAAGGTAGTAATAAAAAACTAATTAACTGCGTACTAAATTTTCCTATTGAAATAATTAAGGTATTTTTAATAAGTTCCTTTTTCTGATTCATTTTATCACTCTCTTAAATAGTATACCATGTAATATTCTAGATGTAAATTAGAAAATAACAAATTATATTTTTTTCAAAGGTACTTAAATTTAATTTATTGATTAATGATGATAATTAAATATTTACTATTACTTCTAAAAGAAAGCT
>CAYTGK010000141.1:0-2672 GCA_964437305.1 uncultured Muribaculaceae bacterium | reverse complement strand
AGCATCACTATATCTATAACTTACATTTTTAATACTTAAAATTATATTATTTGAATTTTTTTTCATATTTTTACTATTTGATTTTTCATTTTCTGTCATGATAGAAACTTCTTTTGTGATTTTCTCTTTATCATTCTTTCTTTTATTTACCATAATCTTAAGACCTCTCTTTCAATATTGTAAGTGGTGAAAATCTTTGAATACTTACCATAGAAGCAATAGAACTAATTAAAACAAGTGTTAAACCAATTCCTAGTAATTCTAATAAAACAGTTAAATCAACAACAGCATTGATAGAAGTATAGGCTTGAACAACTGGTTTACCTTTTCCAAACATACCATTTCTATGTTCAGGACGATTAGTATTTCCACCAAAATTTTTGTCAATTTCTTGAGCATTTTCATTACTACTATTTATTTCATTGGCAAGTAGAGAATTACTAATACTTTTAGAACTTACTCCACCGATCACTGCTCCTAACATTAGAGCAACTAAAGCGACCATTAAAAGTTCCGATACAAATTGTAAAGTTAATTTTAATTTACTAATTCCGATTGTTCTTAATACACCTATCTCATATTTTCTTTCTCGAATATTAATCATATTAATTACAAATAAGACAATACCACCTATTATTAAAGTAATAACTAAAAATGTAGTTGCAAAAGAATTGACATTTTTGACACTAGAGACAGCACTAGTTGCTTCTTCTTCATTTGTTTGTAAAAGAAAATTTTTATCTAATCCTTTTTCATAAAATTCACTTTGTAATTTATCAACATTTTCGTATGAATCAATAATAAAAGTTGGATTTACTGTACCACTTAGATTTTTATTAGTATTTGTTAAATTAGAAACAGCATTTGCATTTGTTACAATAGTATTTGCTGAATTTGAAAACATTGACATAGGTTGATTTTCTCCATTATCATTTTCTTTAAAAATACCAATAACTTCAAATTCATAAGTATTACCATCTTCATCTTCTAATTTTATTTTATCATTAAGATTTAAATCATTATATTTAGCAAGCTCTTCATTGATAAAAACATAATTACCATTAAATGCTATATCCCAAGCATTATCTGTGATTTTACTCATGGTATATGTTCCTGTTATAAATTCATTCATAGCATCTAACGAACTATAGCCAGTTAAATTAAAATCTGTGCTAGATTCATTCATAGCATTACCATGTCCTCCAAAATTTTTTGGTCTATTATCATCACTTTCTAATTCAATTTCAGCCTTTTTGATATTATTACCATTAAGACCTACATTATACGTATAATAATAATCTTCAATATAATCACTATCAGCATATTTTTCAATATCAGTTATGGTATAATTAGAAATATTCTCAAACATTTCTCTTTTTTCTTCTTTTGATTCTTCTTGAGAAGGATCAAAATCTTTCATCATATTTTCTCTATTAAAACCAATAGTTACTTCTTTATCATAAGCACTTTTATATGAATCAATCAAATCTACTGCTGTATTTTTAATTGCCAATGTGATTGTACAGGCACAAGCAATAATAAGAATAATAATTCCTATTAATATATTTCTTCCTTTATTTCTTTTAATTGCAATCCACGCATTTTTTAATATAAACATAATTTTTCCTCCTAAAACAATAACATTTTATTATTTAAAGATTAAAGAAACATTAAAAGAACATCAATTTTTTTGTTAATGTTCTTTTCCTTTAAAAATCACCTTAAATGTTGTATAACCCTTTTTTGAATAAGCTGATATAGTTCCTTTATGTCCTTCAACAATATTCTTAGCAATAGCAAGTCCTAATCCATATCTATTATCATTACGATTTCTGGCTTTATCACTTCTATAAAATCTTTCAAAGATTTTGTCTTTTTCTTCCTCTTTTATTTCTTCGCCTTTATTTATTACTTCAATAATAATCTCTGATTTTTCTTTAAATAGTTTAACTGTAATAGAATTATCTTTTTCACTATGACTAAGAGCATTATCTATTAAAATAGTTATTAGTTCATCTATACTTTCTTTATTACAAAGAAAATTTATATTTTCTTCAATTTCCGTTTCAATAGATATATTTTTTTCATATGCTAAGCCTTCAAAAGTTAAAGCCCTTTTCTCAATTATTTTAGATATATTGCAAATACTAAAATCTTCTTTCATAATATAATTCTCTGATCTTGATAAATCAAGTAATCTAGTAATCAAGTTATTCATTTTTTCAGATTCAGATTTTAAATTATTTATCCACTTTTCATTTTTTTTAGTTTGTTCCAAACAATCAATACTTGCAATCATTACAGCAAGAGGAGTTTTTAATTCATGAGAAGCATTAGCAACAAATTCTTTTTGATTGTTAAAACTTTCCTCAACTGGTTTAGTTATCCAAGCTGTTATTTTTTTTGTAATAAAATAAATAAGAATTTCCCCTAAACATATTAGTAAAATCGTTGATAAAACTCCTGTTAATAATCTTTCTCTAACATTTTCCGTATTAACAATAGTTAAAAATTTTCCATTTACTAAATTATAGGCATATTTATTAAAATATAAATTACCAATATGAATCTTATTTTTATTTGATTTTTTTAAAATACTTTCAGCTTTCTCTATTATTTTATTATCAATAGTTATATCACTATGACTAATTTTATCAAGTATATTATTATTT
>CAYTGK010000140.1:0-2743 GCA_964437305.1 uncultured Muribaculaceae bacterium | reverse complement strand
CCTTCAATTACAATAAATTTTCCCATTATTTCCTCCTATATATAACAAATTGAAATTCAATTCCAGAATCATTACCAAAACCAACTACTTCTCTTTCAAAATCAGATTTATTAAACTTCGGAAAGTATACATCAGCTTGACTTTCTGCGTTTACTTCTGTTAAATACAATGTATCACATAAATCAATAAATTGTTTATAGATACTTGCACCACCTATAATAAAAATTGTCTCATCTTTATTTTTATATTTATCTATAAATTCATCTATTGAATGAAATACTTCAACTTCTCTTGGTATATTAATATCTCTTGACATCGTTAAAACAATATTATGTCGATTTTTTAAAACTCCTGGTAAAGATTTAAAAGTATTTTCTCCCATTAAAACAGTATGATTAATTGTAACTTCTTTAAAATATTTTAAATCTTTCGGTAAATGCCAAATTAAATCATTATCTTTTCCTAGTTCTAAGTTCTTGCCAACACAAGCAATAATTGCTAATTTCATACTTTCCTCTACTTGGTTATTTCAAATTCTATTTTACCATGATGTTTATAATTTTCTATCTTAATATCTTTTAATTCTTTAGAATTATCAAATTTATAAAAATCTTTAACTTCAGGATTTATCCATAAGGTAGGAGCTTCAAAATCACCTAATTCTTTGTATCTTCTTAATTGTTCTTTAATACCATCAACCTGATTAACATAAATATGTGCATCTTTTAAACTCCAAAACATTTTACCAGGTTTAAGTCCTGTTACCTGAGCAATTAAACTAAGCAAAACTGCATATTGAGTTACATTAAAGGGAAGTCCAAGTGGAACATCACAAGATCTTTGATGTACCCAACAATTTACTTTTCCATCACTTACACTCCATTCACTTGACCAAACACAAGAAGGTAATACGGCTGTTTCTAACCATTCATTTTGCCATAAAGACATAACCATACGTCTATCCGTCGGAAATGTTTTAATTTTTTCAATTAAATCATCAATTAAATGATACCTCTTAACAATCCAACCATAAGCTGTTCCAATAGTATGAGCATATTCTTTTCCAAAAAACTTATGGACATCTTTTTTAACTAATTTTCCATTTTCTAAAACATTTTGCTTGGCATTCCAATATCCATCTTCATCAATTTCCCATTCATCCCAAATATGATTGTTTCTCTCTTGTAACCATCTAACATCATTACTTTGTTCTTGATAAATCCAAAGCATTTCCGTAATGGCATTTTTAAAAAACACTTGCTTAGTTGTTAAAATTGGAAATTCTTTTTCTAAATCAAATTCTAAAAAATAACCAGGAATATTGATAGTATTAACCCCTGTTCTATTTTCTACTTCAACCCCATTATTTAATATTTCTTCACATAACTTTAAATAATCCTTATCAAATTTTGACATACTTCTCTCCTATCTATTTCTATTATACATAATTTGTATTTACTAATCAAGAAATAAAAAAAGATTTTCTATTTATTTGTTTACTAGATTTTTCTGTATAAAATAGCAAATATATTACAAAATAAGTAATGGAAAAATTTGTTAATCATATTCCGTGGACAAAAACCATTTTTCTCATATTTTAATGAGAAAATCATTATGGTGGTAAATATATGTTTAAAAATATTAAAAAAGTTCGCGAAGAGTTAGAACTTACTCAACGGGAAATGGCAAAAATTTTGGGCATTGGTAAATCAAGTTATAATTATTATGAAACAGGAGAACATTTTATTCCTTTAAAACGTTTAAATGATTTTTGTAATATCTTTGGTGTTACTATGGACTATGTCGCAGGTTTTACAAATATTAATATACCTCAAAAAAAGTGCGAATTAAATAGAGATATTATTCGTACAAGATTTAAAAAAATTAGACTTGAGCATAATATGAAACAAACTGACATTGCTAAATTACTTAATACTTGTCAATCTAACATTAGTTCTTATGAAAATGGTAATACTTTGATTCTTACTTCTTTTCTTTATAACTTTGCTAAACATTTTAATGTTAGCCTAGATTACTTAACTGGTAGATGCGATAATCCCGTTATTATTAGGAAGAAACAGTAACTTTTCTTCCTTTTATTATTTTATAATAAGAGATAATAGCTAGTATTTGCATAATTATAGTAGTAATTATCAAAATAAATATATAAATATCCTTAACTACTATCAATTTATTTAAATAAAGAAGACCAACTAATGAAAATAAGAAGATAGTTTTTATTTTTCCAAATATAGTTGAATAAGTTTTAACATTATGTGAAATAGCATAAAGATTAATAATAGCTATAACAATTTCTAAAAATATATTTACAAAAATTAAACTATAATTATTTAAATTAAGATTACTTTTTATTATAATAGGTATTAATAAACTTAAGACAAAGATTTTATCTACAATAGCATCTAAATATTTACCAAAGGTTGATACAGAATTATACTTACGGGCAAAGTAACCATCTAAAGTATCAGTTAAAGCAAATATTATAACCATAATAACTGCAATTAAAATTTTATCACAACAAATAAGAGGAATTAAAATAAAAGGTGATAATAATCTTGAGGCAGTTAGCAGATTAGCTAATTGCCTTTTATAATTACCATTTTTTAAATCATTCTTAATTGTTTTTAAATCCTCTTTTATTTCGTTTTTCATTTCAAACTCCTATACCTATAATTAATTATATAGTATTTTTGAGAAAATTCAAGAGTTTAATTACCAAGTA
>CAYTGK010000139.1:0-2760 GCA_964437305.1 uncultured Muribaculaceae bacterium | reverse complement strand
TTCCTAAAACAATCCATAACCACATAATATTCCTCCTTTACATTATTTTTAATTTACGATCTAACTATTTTAGTATACTATCTTTAGAATTTATATTCAAGCTCTATTATTTTTTAAATTATTAACTCTCTATTTTATATTTTCTCTAATTTTATTAGCTATTTCTTTTATATGTCTTAATCTATGATTAAGTCCCGATTTTGTTATAGTATGTCCTGTTTCTATACTCATAATCTCACTTAATTCTTCAAGTGATGACTCTGGATATTTTAATCTATATCTTGCTGTTTCTTCAATTTTATTATCTAATGCTTCTAGTCCAATTTTTTCTTTAATTAAATTGATATCAAGAACTTGATTACTAGATGTCAAGATACTTTTTTCAAAGTTGGCTTGTTCACAGTTATTAAGACGATTAGTCATATTCTTGTGATCACGATAAATTCTAATATCTTCAAAATACATAACAGCTTGACTAGCCTCAATTATTCTTAAAAAATCACCAATTTTTTCAGCTTCTTTAATATAAATCATATAACCTTTATCTCTACTTATTACTTTACTATTTAAATAAAATTCATTAAGTAAATTGGATATAAAATTTGCTTCTTCTAAATAATCAATCTTAAACTCTAAATGATACATGGACGTCTTAGGATCATTGATACTACCACAAACTAAAAATACTCCCTTTAAATAAGCCCGTTGTTCATCTTCACTGGCAATAAGATACATTGGGGGTACTTGAATATATTGACCATCTTCTGAAAGTACTCCTAAATCTTTTAAGATAATATCAAATTTATCATTAATTAAAATTCCATATAATCTACTTTTTGTCCTAGTTGTTTTTATTTCAATTTTAATATTAATGTTATATATCTCTTTAAATAATTTATATAAGTGTTTACAAACAGTTGAATTTTCTGTTACTAATTCTAATCTTTCTTCTTCTTTATGGTAAGAATTTCGAAGAATTGCTGAAAGTTCAGACATATTAGCATTTTTATTACTATAATTATTACTAATTTCATTTTTAACTCTTGTCGTGAAAGACATACTTACTCCTTATTTAACCTTTTTATAATCTCAGTTGCTGCAATCATTCCATCATTAGCTGCACCTACTAACTGATATAAATTTTTACTAATTACATCACCAATTGCATAGATAGTATCAAGATTAGTTTTCTTTTTTTCATCAACTTTTAAATACTTACCATCAAGTTCTAAATCAAGACCTGACAAAATATTAGGTGTACTTCCAATATAAACAAAAACTGAAGAAGTTGCAAGTTCATGAGACTTTCCATCTTGCTCATAAGTAATACCTATTACTTTACCGTCCTCTTCCTTTAAAGAAGTAATTAAACTGTTATAAAGAATTTTAACATTATCACGTTTTAATAAATCATTTAATGTTCGCTCTTGTCCTTTAAATTTAGAATATTTATTTAAAATTGTAACACTCTTACAAATACTTGCTAGATATAATGCTTCAAGGAGAGCTGAATCTCCAGCTCCAATAACTGAAACATCTTTATTTTTATAAAAATTGCCATCACATAATGCACAGTAACTAACTCCATGTCCTATTAATTTATCTTCATTAGGAAGACCTAGTTTTCTAGCTTCTTTACCAGTTGCTAAAATCAAATATTTACAGTCATATTCTTTATCTTTTAATAAAACCTTATTAAATTTTTCATTTTTTTCAATTCCAATTACAGTATCAAGCACAATTTCAACTTCATTAGCTTTTACTTGTTCATATAAATTAAAAGCTAAATCAGGCCCTGTTATTTCTTTAAAACCAGGATAATTTTTAATTTTACTTATTTTATTTACAATTCCACCTAAAGTTCCCTTTTCAATTAATAAAACTTTTTTATTAGCATTTTTTAAATAAATAGCTGCAGTTATGCCAGCAATTCCCCCACCAATTATAATACAATCATATTTATTCATTTTCTTTACTCTCCTTATTATAATTAATACTATATTTTAATGAAATTATAAAACCTATTATACCTACTACAAAGAACACAATTGAAATTACTTGAGCCATTTTTAAACTTCCAAGCATTAAACTATCTGTTCGCATACTTTCTACTATAAATCTCACAATAGCATACCATATCAAGTAAATAGATACTAACATACCAACTTTTAATTTTTTAACTTTTCTTACAATTAATAAAATTATTAACCCAATTAAATTTAAAACTGACTCATAAAGAAATGTTGGATGATAGATAACTCCATCAATGGTCATGCCTTTAATAATAAATTCAGGAATATGAAGTTTTTCTAAAAATAATCTTGTAGTTGGCCCTCCATGGGCTTCGCTATTAAAAAAATTACCCCACCTGCCAATTATTTGTCCTAATATTAACCCTAAAGTTGAAGCATCTAAATAACTAATAATTTCACTTGTTTTCTTTTTATGAATTTTACTATAAATAAATATTGTTAAAACTCCAGCTAAAATAGCTCCATGAATAGCTAAACCTCCATTCCAAATAGCAAGTATTTCACTAGGATTTGCTAAATAATAATCTAAATTAAAAATTACATAATAAATTCTTGCTCCTAAAAAGGCAAAAATTATTACATAAAAAAGCATATCTAAAAAATACTTTGTATCTTTTTTTAATCTTTTAAGTTCTAAATAAGTAAGTAAAGTTCCTAAAATAACTCCACATAACATAGTTATAGAATACCAATATATTTTAATACCACCTAAATCAATAGCTACTCT
>CAYTGK010000138.1:0-2797 GCA_964437305.1 uncultured Muribaculaceae bacterium | reverse complement strand
GTTAGGATGATTATATGTTTAGTGATATTTATAAATTAATTAAAGAGTTTGATAAGATAGTTTTAGCAAGGCACGTTGGAGTTGATCCTGATGCAATGGCATCGGTAATGGCTTTAAAAGATAGTATTAAATTAACATTTCCTAATAAAGAAGTATATGCAGTTGGCAGTGGTAGTACAAGGTTTAATTACTTCGGAAAACTTGATAAAATAGAAGATATGCAAGGTAGTTTATTGATAGTTTTAGATACACCAGATAAAAGACGAATTGATGGAGTTAATCTGGAAGTTTTTTCCAAAATAATAAAAATTGATCATCATCCTTTTGTGGAAAAGTTTGGTGATATTGAATATATTGATGATACATCTAGTAGTGCTTCAGAACTTGTTTTAGAGCTAATTAATAAAACAGATTTATTAATGAATACAAATATCGCAGAAAAATTATATCTTGGAATAGTAAGTGATACAAACCGATTTTTGTTTAATAATTCAACTGGCAAAACTTTTCGAATGGTTGCACAAATGATTGAAGAATATAATTTAGAAATTGATAAATTATATGAGCCTTTATATTTAAGACCATTAAATGAAGTTAAATTAGAAGGTTATATAGGACTTAATTTAAGTGTAACTGAAAATGGAGTAGGTTATATTATGCTTACCAAAGAAATGCTTGAGAAATTTCAATCTGATGCTGCTTGTCCTGGAAATATGATTAATAATTTTAATTATATTAATGAAGTTATAGTATGGGTTTTCTTTACGGAAGATGTTAAAAACAATAATATTCGTGTGTCTGTAAGGTCAAGAGGACCTGCAATTAATAAGGCTTTAAACAAGTATAACGGTGGGGGACATAAATATGCAAGTGGTGCTAGACTTGAAACAATGGAAGAAGCATCTAATGTTATAAAAGATTTAGATAATTTATGCAAAGAATATAAAGAAGGGGTAGATTTAAATGATAATTAAGAGTGCAAAATTAGATATTATTGCAGTAAGACGTAGTCAATATCCAACAGAAAAGAAACCTGAATTTTTATTAGTTGGACGTAGTAATGTTGGGAAAAGTAGTTTTATAAATACAGTTTTAATTCAAAAAAATCTAGCAAAAACATCATCACGACCTGGTAAAACTCAAACTTTAAATTTTTATTTAGTTAATGATGCTTTTTATTTAATTGATGTTCCTGGTTATGGTTATGCCTCTGTTAATCAAGAACAACAAAAGAAAATGGGAATGATGATTGAAGAATATCTTGAAAAAAGAGAAGAAATGAAAAGAGTATTTATGTTAGTAGACTTTAGAATTAAGCCAACTGATGATGATGTACTTATGTACCAATTTTTAAAATATTATAGTATTCCTGTAACAATTGTTCTTACTAAAATAGATAAAGTACCAGTTTCTAAAAAAGAAAGAAATTTAAAAATTATTAAAGATACCCTTAATTTAGCAGTAGGTGATGACTATATATTATTTTCTAGTATAAATAAAACTGGGCGTGATAATGTTTTAAAAATCATAGAAAATTTTTTAATTGAGACATTTTGATTGACAAAACCTTAATTTTATTTTAAAATTATATTTGACAATAAGGAGGATATGATGGGATTTGATAAAATTAAAGGCTTTTTTAATGGAAATTCTGGAACTGGTGATAATGAAGGAAAAGAAATTCAAGTAAATGAAGATGAATATTATGAAACTAAAAGAGAGGCATTAAAAGATATAAATAATGCTAGTAAAATGATTCTCTTTGAGCCTCGGGCTTATTCTGAAAGTCAACAAATAGCTGATTTTTTGAAAAAAAGAAGTGCTGTTGTTGTTAATTTAAAAAGAGTAACACCTGATCAAGCCAAAAGAATTGTTGATTTTTTGAGTGGAACTTTATATGCTATAAATGGAGGATTACAAAAACTTGGAACAGGTATTTTCTTATGTACTCCAAATAATGTAGATGTTGAAGGGACAATATCAGATGAAAATAAAGAAAAAGCTTTAAAAAAGGATATAAAAGTAGAAGATGAAGAAGTTAATTGGTAACTTCTTTTAAAAAAAATTATTGTATCTTTCATAAATTAATGCTATAATTTACTTATAGTAGAAAGAAGGTAAAAATGAAAAATAAGAAAATTATGATTATAGCACCTATATTATTTGTAATATGTGCAGTTGGTATATTAATAATAAGGGAGTCTTATTCAGCACCTACTGATACTATAGCTGTTGCTCCTGTTAAACAACAAACATATTATTATATAAGAAGAAATATGTTATCACATCATTTTATAACTAAAAATCATGATCCTAGTGGAACTATTTTATTAAAAACAGGGGATGCAAATTCAGTTGAAGGCAGAAGAGCAATTGTTTATTGTGCTCATAAAGGTAAAAATATTTCTAAAACTTCGTCTGGTAAATATTATAAAAATGTTCCTATTGAGCAAACTTCTGTTACTGCTTTGAAAAATGCTAAAGATAAATTAACAGGGGTAATGACTAATTCATACCCATATATCTCACTTGCTGAACTTAAAAAAAGAATAAAGGATGGAATTGGCGAACCCGAATATAGTGAATTTAAATTTGAAACTTTAGATGTTCAAGAAGCTATGACAGCAACTCAGGCTGCAATTTGGAATGCCATTGATGGTAATATAAATAGTACTTATGATACGACAAAATCAATTGGAAAAATTAGCTATGCTTATTTTCGTAACTCTAGTGGTGGGCGTTGGCCTATTAATTGGGATACTAAGGGTGCATATAACATTACTTCTGGATGCTATAA
>CAYTGK010000137.1:0-2815 GCA_964437305.1 uncultured Muribaculaceae bacterium | reverse complement strand
ACAATTAATGAAATGGACAAACAAGTTATGGGTATGCTTGAAGGATTGGGAATTGAAAGTAATTTGAGGAAACAATTAATAGCTGATTATAGAAATGATCCTGGTAAGTTTTTTAAGAGTCTATCTGATATTTCTAAACAACTTGAAACTAGTGGAGCTAGACGAAGTTCATATGAACAAAATCAAGATAAAAGTAATAATAGTTGATATTAAAAATAAAAAGGAGTGTGATATAAGTGAAACAAAACCTATATTTAATACCTGCCAATACCAAAAAAGGGAAGTTAATTTTTGGAATATTTAAACCTGTTGATTTAGTAATTTTCTTAGTTGGAGTAGGAATTACATTGCTGGCATTAGTTATTATGTCGTTTGTGAATGCAATTGATAATGTAACTTCAATTTTAGCAATTTTACCTGCTGGAATTGCAACTGTTCTTGTATTTCCTTTTCCAAATTATCACAATATTAGAACAGCAATTGGCGAAGTTATAAACTTCTATACTAATAGGCAAAAATATGTATGGAGAGGATGGTGTTCAAAGTATGAATTCAAAGATAAATAATACGGCTCCAAAGCCTCAACAAAGACCTAGTCAACCAGTAAAAAATAACCCTAATTCAGGTTATACTGAAGACTGGATTAATGTTAAAAGTATTACTAATGGAATGATAGTTTTACCTAATAATGAAAAAGTAACAGGGGTTAAAATTCAGCCTAAAAACATATTTATTCTTGATCCATTGCAACAAGAAGCTGTACTTAGAGCATTGCAAAATTTTTATAACCTTATAAAATTTGAATTTTGGATGATTGCTGCTGATAGACCAGTTGATATTTCAGTTTATCAATCACAACTTCAAATTATGCTTCAAAATGCAACATCACCTGCTCAAATAAAAATTATTGCTCAAGATATTGAAAAAGCAAATATGTTTATTAATAATCAAGTTGTTGATACGGAATATTATATTTTATTTAAAGAAAAAAATCCTGATGAAATTGGTAAAAGATTACGTTTATTAATCAATGGGTTTGGTAGTTGTGGTATGAATGCTAGTCAAACAAGTAATGAAGATTTAAGAACGATTTTAGATAATTTTTTAAATGGTGGGGTTAGGACAGATTTTGGAACGGTGGTGACTACTCGATGAGTATTTTTAAAAGTGAAATAGCACCTAAAGGTTTACAATTTAATCCTAGTGATTTTCATATAAGTGATAAATATGCAACAATACTAACGGTTATTTCTTATCCAAAATCTATTCCACCAGGATATCTAGCTGATTTAACAAATATTCCAGGTATAAAGGTTGTTATAAAACATATTCCAGTAGCATTTTCTATGTTACAAAAAATGATTAATAAACAAATTGCTGATTATAAGCAAAGATATCAAGAAGAAAAAGATCGTACTTTACAAGAGAGAATTAGACAAGATTATGAATCTTTAGAATATTTTGTTTCAATGCTTGCAGCTAATCAATCTCAAGTATTTGATTTTCAAATGCATATTATGATAACAGCTGATTCAAGAGAAGATTTGGAACTTAGAAAAACAAATGTTAAGAATTTTTTAGATTCAATGGAACTAAGAGCTGTTACTTTAAGATTTGAACAAGAAACAATATTTAAGTCAATTTTGCCGATTTTTCCAAAACAAAAAATAGAAGAGAGAATTGGAACTCCAATTCCATCAATTACTATTGCTGGAATGTATCCATTTGTCTTTGATTCTATTAAAGATCCAGGTTTATCTAATTTAATTGGTATTGATTTTTCAGGTGGAGTAATTTTATTTAATCAATTTTTATATAAATATCGAAAAGAAACAAACCGAAATAATGCAAATATGATTATCTTAGGTGGCTCTGGTTCAGGTAAATCAACAGCTGCTAAGTTATTACTTCGAGGACATATTAGAAATGGATGTCAAATTGTTGCAATTGATCCAGAGAATGAATTAGAGGAAATGACGAGACTTTATGGGGGAGATGTTGTTGATCTTGGTAAAGGTGGAGCCTTTGGAATGATTAATCCTCTTGAAGTAATTGTTGATGTTGATGAAGAAGAAATTAGTCAAGGACTTGGTTATACTGTGTTAACTAGAACATTGCAATTTTTAAAAGCTTTTATGCGATATTATTATCCTGATATTGAAGAAGATGTTCAAACTTTATTTAGTGAAATAGTTCAAGATACTTACCGACGTTTTGATATTAATTTTGAAACAAATTTCATGAATAAAAAAAGTGAAGATTTTCCAACTTTTTCTGATGTATATGAGACAATTAAAAGTAGGTTATTATCACTAACGGAAAAAACTCATGAAAGAGATGTAATGGAAAGACTAGAACTTAAAGTAAGACCGTTTGTAAGAGAATTAAGTTATTATTTTAATGGTCATACAACTATTAAGAAAAATAGTAATTATATTGTATTTAATATAAAAGAATTAATGAATCAAGATACTAATATTAAAAATGCTCTATTTTTTAATATTTTAAAGTTTGCTTGGGGATTATGTCTTGATAAAAGTCGAGATACTATTTTAATGGTTGATGAAGCTCATGTTTTACTTGGTGGAAAGAATGTTCTTGGTGCTGATTTCTTAGCTCAAGTGCAAAGAAGAAGTCGAAAGTATAATACAGGAACAATTATAATTACACAACAACCAAGTGATTTCTCTGATCCTGATGTAATTACCCAAGGAAAAGCTATTTTTGATAATGCCTCTTATTATATGATAATGCAACTTCGAAAACAAGCAGTTGAAGATTTAGCTCAGTTAGTGGATTTAAATGAAAATGAAAT
>CAYTGK010000136.1:0-2825 GCA_964437305.1 uncultured Muribaculaceae bacterium | reverse complement strand
AAATGATTTTAATTATATGTTAACTTTAAAAAATAAAGGAGTAAATTTATTTTTTACTGATATAGATACAATTAAAACTCAGATGTTAGAAGAAATTAATGAATAGATATTTAGTCAATATTTTAGTCGGCTAAATAAGTGAAAATGTATACAATTTGGTGATAATAGATGATATTTGAGTTTCAAAAAGAACTTATATTCAGGTAAAATAAAAATGAAAAGTTTTCAGGGATAGAACAAAAACTTTAAATATAGCATTCGATTTTAACTTAGTATATGAAAAAAGGCTAATTGTTAGTGTTAAATAGTAAATTAGATAAAAATAAAGAAATTATTAAATTTGTATTATGATGTAAGGAGGTAAACATTATGTTAAAGGGAAAACCATTTGTTAAATGGGCTGGAGGTAAAAGATCAATTGTTGATAAACTTATAGAATTATCTCCTAATGATTATAATACCTATTATGAGCCTTTTGTTGGTGGAGGAGCTTTGTTATTTGAGTTATCTCCTAAAAAAGCAGTTATAAATGATTGTAATAGTGAACTTATGAATGTTTATAAATGTATTAAAGATGAAAATAAATTTGTTTCTATGTGTAATGAGTTAAATAAGCATGAAGTAAATCATTCCGAAGAGTATTATTATAAAATAAGAGATTTAGATAAAGACAAAAAGAAGTTTAACAAATTGGCAGACTATAAAAGAGCAGCTAGAACAATTTATCTTAATAAAGCTTGTTTTAATGGATTATATAGGGTTAATAGTAAAAATGAATTTAATGTGCCATTTGGAAAAAAAATAAAAGTTAATACTTATGATGGTATTAATCTTGGTATAATATATTCATTTCTAAATTTAAATGACATAAAGATTTTATCTATGGATTTTGAAGAAGCTGTAAAAGATGCTAAAAAAGGTGATTTTATATATTTTGATCCTCCTTATGATTCTGATAAATCTATTTTTAATAGTTATACTGAAAATGGTTTTGGAAAAGAAGAGCAAAAAAGATTATCAGAAGTTTATAAAGACTTAGATAAGAGAGGTTGTTATGTGATGTTATCAAACTATAATACTCCATTGATTAAAGAATTGTATAAAGATTATAACTTTAATTATATAGAAACTAAAAGAAATATAGGTGCTAAAGCTAAAGATAGAGGTATTGTTGAAGAAGTAATTATTACAAATTTTAAAAATAAAGAAAGATTTGAGGAATAAAAATTATAGATTTATATAGGAGGAGTTTATCAGTGAAAAAGAAGTATTACTATGAAACAGATAATTTTAAACTAATTTTAGGCGATTCTTTAAAAAAATTAAAGAAGATAGAACCTAAAAGTATTGACATGATATTTGCTGATCCTCCTTATTTTTTATCAGGTGATGGAATTTCTTGTAGTGGTGGGAAAATGGTTTCGGTAAATAAAGGTGATTGGGATAAAAAAATTAGCATAGATGAAAAACATAAGTTTAATAGAAAATGGGTTAAGCTATGCTATCAAGTTTTAAAAGATGATGGGACTATTTGGATTAGTGGAACAATGCATAATATATATTCCATAGGTATGGCTTTGGAGCAAGAAGGATTTAAAATAATAAATAACATTACTTGGAAGAAACTTAATCCTCCGCCTAATATAAGTTGTAGATATTTTGTTCATTCAACAGAAACAATTTTATGGGCTAAAAAAGATATAAAAAATGCTAAGCATACATTTAATTATGAATTAATGAAAAAATTAAATGGTGGTAAACAAGCAAAAGACGTTTGGGAAACTTCTCTTACAAAACCAAGTGAGAAACAGTATGGTAAACATCCAACACAAAAACCAATCGCAATATTAGAAAAAATAATACTAGCTTCAACTAATGAAGGTGATTTAATATTAGATCCCTTTAATGGTAGTGGAACAACTGGTATTGTTGCTAATAAATTAAATAGAAAGTATATTGGAATTGATTTAGAAAAAAAATATTTAGATTTAACTATTAAAAGAAAGGAATGTGATAATAATGAATAGAAACTTTAATGATTGGTTAAATAAATTTAAATCTAGTATATCAAACTATACATATTATGTTGATTTTGAAAAAATATATAAGTCAGCAGAAAAATATAAAATAGAATTAAATATTTTAAATTCTTTAGTAGGTAGTAAGAATATAGAAAAAGAGTTTAGAAACATTATATTAAAATATCCTGAAACTTTAGAAGTTATTCCTTTATTACTTGCAGTTAGAGCAAATGAAATTTATGTTAAAGATATTACTGGAGAATATTTATTCAAATTTAATAAAATGGTATATTCGATTGATGATTATGTAAAATTTATGAAAGAGACAGGACTATTTGAACTATTACAAAATCATATTATTAATAATTTGTATGATTATCTATTAGGTGTAGAAGTGGGACTAGATTCAAATGGTAGAAAAAATCGTGGTGGTCATCTCATGGAAAATTTAGTAGAAAGTTATATAATTAAAGCTGGGTATAAAAAGAATGTCAATTATTTTAAAGAAATGTATTTAAGTGAAATAGAGAAAAAATGGAATTTAGATTTATCAGCAATGTCAGGAAATAATACTTCAACGAAAAGATTTGATTTTGTCATTAAAACAGATAATCAAGTATATGTAATAGAAACTAATTTTTATGCATCAAGAGGATCTAAATTAAATGAAACAGCAAGAAGTTATAAAATGCTTGCTGAAGAATCTAAAAAAGTTGATGGCGTTACATTTATATGGTTTACTGATGGTTTAGGATGGAAAAGTGCAAGAAAAAATCTTGAAGAAACGTTTAATGAATTAGAAAC
>CAYTGK010000135.1:0-2850 GCA_964437305.1 uncultured Muribaculaceae bacterium | reverse complement strand
TACCATCTAAAGTTTTTAATAAATTATTAGCTGTTCTTACATAAAGTTCTTTTTCAAGAATTGTATCTTTAATATTATCTTTAATATTATCTTTTAAAACATAATAAGTTTTAGAATCATATTCAATTTTTACATAGTCTTTATCTTCATAAGTATAAGTTTCTTTAGGGTAATAAATAATCTTCTTTCCTCTTACTAAATTATCAGATTTAATAAATTCTTCTTTAACTTCTTCCTCACTTGTTTCTTTTTTTTCTAATTTATAAGAAGCTACAATAGCATTTGTACTTGCTAAATATCCTTCACTCTTTGGATTTCCAATTGGTAACTTAACATTAAAATCTATTTTTTTAAAGACAAATATTCCTCCTACAATTAAGGCTATTAAAACAATAAATATTAAACAATTTCTAACTTTTAATTTTTTTCTTTTTTTAGTTCTTGTTTCCATACAACCATCCTTATTATTATAATAACACAATTTAAAAAAATTAATTAATTTTTTTTATTCTCTTGACACTTTTCATGTTAAAAAAACTAATAAATGTTTATTATCTATTAGTTCGTAACTTTAGCTTTCTTTTTAACTCTTTCTAAAATATCTCGACTAGCAACAAGACCTGTTGCTGCAGCAATTACAATATTTCCTGCTTTACCAGCTCCATCTCCTATAAAATAAATGTTCATATCATGAGCTTTAAATTTATTATCAGTTTCAATTTCATTACTAAAAAATTTAATTTCTGGTCCATATAATAAGGTTTCATCATTATTAACACCAGGAATTATTTTATCTAGGGCTTCTAAACCATCTAGAATATTCATAATAATACGATGAGGCATAACTAAGGCTAAATCACCTGGTACACAATCTTTTAAAGTTGGTGTTATAAATTGTTTTTCTAATCTACTAGCTCTTGTCCTCCTAAATTTTTTTAAATCACCTAAGGTTTGAATTATTGGCTTGGAGTCTCCTAAGACATTGGCAATTCTAGCAATTGATTCTCCATATTCTCGAGTATTTGTTACAGGTTCGGTTAAATTAACTTTACTAATAAAAGCAAAATTTGAATTATTAGATTTAGTTTCTTTTAAGGCATGACCATTAACACAGATATAACCATAGTAGTTTTCTTTAGTTACATAGCCTCCAGGATTGGTACAAAAAGTTCTAATCTCATCACCATAAGTTTTGGTTTTTATAAAAATTGAGGGATCATAGATAACACTGCATAAGTCTTCTAATAGTTCTTTTCTTACCTCTACTCGAACACCAATCTCAATACTTTGAGAAAGATAGGGTATTTTATATTTATCAGCTAGTTCTTGAATCCATTTAGCTCCTGTTCGACCAGGAGCTACAATAACATATTTACCTTCATAAGTTGTCGTAGTCTTATTTTTACAAGTAACAATTATTTTTTTAGTCTCATTTTGAATATCAAGAACTTCTGTTGATTCTAATAAAGTTACACCTTTTTCTCTTAAATAATCTGTAAACCCTTTAATATAGCCTGGTAATTTATCACTTCCTAAGTGTTTTTGTTTAATAATTAATAAATTAGCTCCTTGTTTACTTATTTCTTTCTTAATTTTTAAAGCTTCTTCCATATTGGTTGGATAGATATCGCTATCCATACCAAACTCATTAAAAATAGCTTCCGTATCTTTAAGCAATGCTTCAGCTTCATCATAACTCATATATTTATATAAATCACTTTTACCTAGTTTTGGAACAAAATTTAATTTACCATCTGAAAAAGTTCCAGCTCCTCCATAACCTGATAAGATTTGACAAGGTTTGCAATTTAAACATTTAGTCCCATATTTATTCATGGAACAAACTCGATGTTCGGCCATTTTTCCTTGATCAATTAATAAAACCTTTAACTTTTTTTGAGATTTAACAAGTTCATAGGCTGCAAATAACCCAGCAGGTCCTGCTCCTACAATTATAACATCATACATTTTTAAGCCTCCCGACTATTTAAGTATATCATACTTTTTTAAAATTTTTAGCTAGTTTGCAAAAAATAGTCAAAAATTTTTTAACTATTTAATTTTTTATTAAGAAGTATTTTTGGATAATTTTCATTTGATAAAGTTACTGTTACTTGTTCACACATATCTTCAACATTTAATAATGACTTTTTTTCTTTAATAGTTTGAATTAGTAAATTATAAATATCTTTAACATTTCTATCAAGAGATATCGTTATAGCTTTATACATTTGACCTTTTTCTTCAAAATAATAGTAATCTAAATTTAACTTAAAGTTTCCATAAGATTTAACACTAAACTCAATCATATTTTCTTTACTATCATCAATTACATAGATATATTTAAAATTATCATATAAAGTGTTGTTTACTAGAAATTATAGAGAAATAGATAACTTCAAGAAAAGTAAAATTCCAAAAATTGCTAATCATATATAAAGAAATAAAGTTCCATTTGTAATATCCCATAAAGTTATAAAGAAGATAATCAAAAACCAAGGCAAAAATCATAATTAGAAAAGCTAAAATAAAGAACACAAAGACTTTTAAAATATTGATAAATATTTTAGATAGAAATTCAAAGAACGAAAAGGTTGAGTGTTTTGGGTCTCTAAAATAATTTTTTCTTTTTTAGGAGCTATACTCTTTTGCTTTTTCTTCTTCAATTGGCTTTTCAATAACTTTTTCACTTATATTTTTATCTTCAATTATTAAATAATAATCAAGATAACGAATTTTAAATAAATGAAAGAAAATTATCAAACTTAAAATTATTAAAGCTATTACTAGAATACTATTTAAAAAATTAGATATGTAATAACCAATTTTAGGAATTAGTCCAAAGATATC
>CAYTGK010000134.1:0-2860 GCA_964437305.1 uncultured Muribaculaceae bacterium | reverse complement strand
TAATAAATATGCCAATAAAGATTTCTATTTATGTAAATGTAATAGTAATTATAAAGACTATAATATTTATATATATCAAAATAATAACTCAAATATTTCATGTATTCATTAATATGAATTTTATAGATATTAATTCTAAATACAAAGAAATGTTAAGGCTTAAAGCATTATTTTTTAGATAGGAGAAGTAATATGATGAATTTAAAAGATTCTAAAATATTTATAATTAAAAATACTTTAAAAAATAAAAAAAATAGATTTCTTATGATAGTTTTGTCAATTTTATTAGTTCTTTTAGTAAGTATTTTAATTTTTAATCATAGTTTATTAAATTATATGCATGATTTTAAAACTAAAAATATTAGTAATCGTACTTTAACTGCTTATAACTATTATTTAGAAGATCTAAATGTAGATGAAATTAAAAAAATAGCTCATGTAACTGATGTAATTCCTAATTTTTATAATTCAATTCAAATTAAGGATGATGAATTTCCCAGTTTTGAATTACAAGCTATAGGAGATGAAGAGTTGAATCGGTTAGAATTGGTTTCTGGTTCTAAAAATTTAGAAAAAGGAAATATAATTTGTCCAGTTAACTTTGTTCCTATTGAAAATGCAAACCTTAGAATTGATGTAAGTAGTAAAGATATTGTTAATGCTTATGATTGGATTGGAAAAAAATTTAATGTAACTTTTAATAAAACTGATGCTATTAATGAAGAAGTTATAATTCTAGATACTACCCAAAGAGATTATCAAATTATTGGGACTTATCAATCAGAAGATTATATTATGGACAATAACATATGTTTTACATCAGTAGATACTATTAAAGATATTCGTGATTTTCTTTATATATATAATCCAGGAGAAGAAGTAGATAATTATTATGACGTTATAGTAGATGATGTTAGTAATATTCAAGAAGTAAAAGACGAATTACAAGCTTCTAATATAGTAGCCAAAGAAAATATTGTTTTAGATTATTCATTATTAGCAATCATAGGAGTTATTTCTGTAGGTTTATTAACATTTGCCATAGCAATGATAATAATTACGATTAATTTAAATCTAAAAAGAGATTTAAAAAATAAAGAAAAAGAAATTTTAATATATAGAAGTATCGGCTATGAAAAAAAAGCCATTAAACAAATATATTTATTACAATATCTGTTAATATTTTTAATTTCTTCATTAATATCTTTTAGCATAATATTTATTTTAACTATTATATTAAAAAATTATTTAATGAAATTAATGATGTTTAGATTAATACCATTAGTATTTAATTATATAGAAGTTATAATTTTAGTTCTAGTTGGTATTTTATTACCGATTATGATTGTTAATAGCCAAATTAATAAAATATTGACGACCAGTAAAATAAAGTAAAAGATATAAGGAGAATTTTAAATGATTAAATTAGAAAATATAAATAAAAGTTTTATCAAGAAAAAAGAAAAAATAAATATATTTGAAAATTTAAATATAAAATTTGATCTAGGTAAAATGTATGCCATTATTGGAGAAAGTGGAGCAGGTAAAAGTACACTTATTAAAATCTTGGGTTTATTGGATGTATTTGAATCAGGAAATTATTATATTGATGATAAACAAGTAAATAATTTAAGTGATTCTGAGTTATCTAAAATTCGTATGGAAAAAGTAGGCTTAATTTTTCAAGATTATTATTTAAATCCAAGACTTACAGCCTTTGAAAATATTTTAATTGCTACTTTTATAAATCCTAATATAAATAAAGATGATAGAGAAAAGAAAGTTAATGAATTATTAAAAAGGTTTAATTTGTTAGAAAGAGCTAATCACTATCCTGATGAATTATCGGGAGGAGAGCAACAACGAGTATGTATTGCTAGAGCACTTATAAATAATCCTCAATATATTTTAGCAGATGAACCAACTGGGTCATTAGATTCTAAAAATACTAATATTGTCCTTGATATATTAAATGATTTAGTCAAAGAAGGAAAATGTGTGATTTTAGTAACTCATGATATGAATGTAGCTAAATCAGCTGATTTAATTTATGAATTAACAGATCATACCTTACATAAAAAATAAAATGATTTTTTTAAAAAATACTTTTAAAAAGAAAAATGTGGTTGGTTATTTTTGGACTTTATTGGTTTTATTTTTAGGTTTACTTCTTTTAACGACAGTTCAGTATGGTTTGAAAAAAATAATGCTGGAAAAATATCATAGTATTGAATTTCGTACCATTATTACGGAAAAAATTGAAGATGTAGATGTTTTAGAATCGATAAAAAAATTAAAATGTGTTGAAGAAATAACAGATAATGATAAAGATACTACTAAAATTATTATTAATGATTATCGAAACTCTAAAAAAGTAACAGCGATACTGGCAGATAAATATGATTATTTTGTTAATAATATGGGTAAGAATGATACAATGTCTTTTTTAAATCTTATTAATATTTCATTATTTTTAGTTATTGGAGCTGTCTATATTATTGTGGGAATTATTATTTTTCAATTTAATAATGATGATAAAGAAAATATGAATATTTTAAGAGCTTTAGGATATTCGAAAATTAAATTATTTTTAATTCAACTATCTTGTCTACTTTTATTTTTTACAATTATTTTTGGAATAGATTTAATTATAGAAATTATTTTAAATATTTTTATTACAAAATATTTAGTAATAAATAATATGGTCTTTTTATATTATCTATTTATTCTTTTAAGTTTATATTTAATTGTTACGATTATTTATAGTATTTCTTATTTAAAAATTAATAAACATATGATTCGTAATATTTATTAGCAATCAATGCTTGCTTTAAAAAGATAGTTAATTATGATAATATTT
>CAYTGK010000133.1:0-2887 GCA_964437305.1 uncultured Muribaculaceae bacterium | reverse complement strand
TAATTTTGCTATAATTAAATAAACATTTGTTCGGAGGAAATTATGGAAAAGGAAAGACATTTTTTATGTATTGATTTAAAAAGTTTTTTTGCATCTTGTGAATGTATTGAAAGACATTTAGATCCTTTTACTACTCCACTTGTTGTTGCTAATAAAAATCAAGGACAAGGTGCTATTACTCTAGCTGTTACTCCTTACTTAAAACAAAAAGGAATTAAAGGAAGAACTCGTCTTTATGAAATTCCTAAAAATATTAAATATATGATTGTAAATCCGAGAATGAAATTATATATGGAAAAATCCAAAGATGTAGTTAGTATATATTTAGATTTCGTAGCTCAAGAAGATTTACATATTTATTCTATCGATGAATGTTTTTTAGATATTACTGATTATTTAACTCTATATAAAAAAGATGATGTTGGTATTGCTTTAGATATTTTAAATACTATTAAAGAAAAGACCGGACTTACAGCAACTTGTGGGATTGGTCCTAATATGCTTTTAGCTAAAGTGGCTATGGATATTGATGCTAAAAATCAAGAAAATTGTATCGCTAAATGGACTTTAAAAGATATCCCTACCAAATTATGGAATATTACTCCTTTAAGTAAAATGTGGGGAATTGGTTCTCATATGGAAAAGAAATTAAATAATTTAGGAATATATTCGATAAAAGATTTAGCACTTTATGATAAAAATAAATTAAAAGATAAATTCGGAGTAATTGGTTTAGAATTATGGAATCATGCTAATGGTATAGATACTTCTCGGATTCAAGATTTTCAAAATATTAAAAAAGAAAAATCAATTAGTCATAGTCAAGTATTATTTAAAGATTATTATGAAAATAATACTAAACTTATTATTGCTGAAATGGTCGAAGTTATTACTGCGAGACTGCGCGAAAAAAATGTCGAAACTGCTTGTATTGGATTAGGTGTTGATTACTCTAAAACCATTCAAGATGGATTTTATCATACTACTAAATTAGAAGTACCCACTGATGATGAAACTACAATTAAACAAATATGTTTATTATTATTTGATCGTTTTTATGAAAATATGCCCGTAAGAAAAATTACTATCTATTGTGGTCAATTAACGAAAAAGGTAGGAATACAATTAAATTTATTCCAAGAATATCAAGATTTAAAAAGCAATGAAAATATTTATAAAACAATTGATGAAGTAAAAATGAAATATGGTAAAAATAGTCTTTTAAAAGCATCTAGTTTATTAGATGATTCAACTATTATGGACCGAAATCAAAAAGTTGGTGGTCATCATGAATAATGATCGAGGAATAATTAAATGGCAACCTTTTAATAATATTATTGAAGAAAAATATTTAATTGAAAAAATGATTTTAGAAAAAAATAAAATCACAAAACCTATACTTTCTTCCGAACAAATTGAAGAAATAGAACAAAAAATTATTGAATCTTATTATGAACAAGAAATTATTACTATCATATATTATCAAAATGGTTCTTTATTAAAAACAACTGCTAAGATTCAATATATAGATACTACTTATAAAAAGATTTATTTAAATAATCAAAAGATATTATTATTTTCTCAAATTATTCAGATTATATAATAAATCATGTTCTTACTTTAATTTCATCAGTACTATCTAATTTACCTAATAACATGGTCGAACTAGGATCATGTTTTTTTTGATTTTCTCTTACTTTTTTCTCTTCATAATTAGCATAACAATATTTACATAAATGAGGACAAGTATTATAAGCACCAATATCAACCATTTCAACACAATTACATTTTCGGGCTTGCCATTTTTTATATTTCTTGCCTGTTAATTGATAAGCATATTGTTTAGACATACAAGGTTCATTTAGTATGCCATAAGTAGTAAAATCAAAGTCTTCATAACAAGTTTGAATAGTCATTTTATACTTTTCGGCTATTTTCATAAATTCTTGTGCTATTTTTATATAATCTTCATTAGTACAGGTTTTTAATTGTAATATATTTGCATTTTTTAAAACATTTTTATATATATCAACAAACGAAATAATAATATGATCAATATCATTTTCTAAAAGCTTACAAATTCTTTCAAAGGCTTTTATATGATAAGAAATTGAATATTTGGGATTAATTAAAATAGGATCATATCTTACATAAACATTTTCTTTACCTATAATTTTAGTAATATTTTTTATCCCATTTATAATTTCTTTTTTATTAATGACATTCGGCTCTATATCTTTATTATAAGGAGTTAAAGTAATTTGAAAAACAATTGGTTTTTTAATTTCTTTTAAATAAGGTATTATAGGTAATGGATTCTTAGTACAAAAAACAATTAAATCAACATCTTTAAAATAAATACGACTTACTTTTTTAGGATAAAAGGGATTTCTAACATCTACAAATCCAGCATGATAACGATTCATAAACCATGGTGTATAAAAAGCAACAATATCAGTTCGACCACTAACATTTAAAATCATTCAACTACCTACTATCTATTATTTATTTAATTTTCTTTTTTCATTTCTTGTAAACGTAATTTTATCATATGTTCTAATTCAAAAGGACCATTTATTTTTCTTAAAACTAATAAACTATCTTGTAATTTTTGTTTTAAAGTTAATTCTTTATTTAAGCGTTCAGCTTCTTCTTTTAGATTAGAAAATGTTACTTGATTTTCTTTTAAAAATTTTTGAATAAATTCTTCAATATCATGTAAAACATATTCTTTTAATAAGTAAGCATCCATTTCTCGTACTCCATAATAACCACCTATTAATATACGAAATTCATCATCCATAATCATAAAGTAACACCTTCAATTTCTTAATTATTTTAAGTATATCATGGATTATATAAAATATTAAAAAATTGTTTATTGTTA